>CAZONK010000015.1:18535-28510 GCA_964581095.1 uncultured Roseivirgaceae bacterium | reverse complement strand
CATTAAACGGTTTTACGGAGCAGGTGAAAAAGGCAATAGCAATCCTTAAATAGAAACAGGATTTTACTATCAGCCAATACCTTATTGTCGGAATTACTTGTCCGCCGAAGCATTGCGAAGTCATGAGTCCGACAATCCCAAACTCTGATAAATTAAATTACAGATTTAGCTGCATTTTTGAAGGGGACTTTCATGGGATATCCATTAAACGTGATAATTCCGTGATATTTAAAACCTACCTTTAAATTTCTAAAACTACCAGTTTATGAAAAAAGAGGTGCTTGTTATTGAAGATGATCCTGATATTGTAGAACTCCTGCGTATTCATCTGGAAGACCTTGATTGCAATGTTTATAGTGCCATGACCGGGACAAAAGGGCAGGAACTTGCTGAAAAAGGTAAATATGACCTGATTATTCTTGATTTGATGCTTCCTGAATTGGATGGTATGGAGATTTGCAGGAGTATCCGGGCACAAAAAGTATATACCCCCGTATTGATGCTTACGGCAAAAGCCGAAGAAATTGACAAAATTATTGGCCTTGAAACGGGTGCGGATGATTACATGACGAAACCATTTAATGTCCGCGAATTCATTTCACGGGTAAAGGCTATTTTCCGGAGGGTAAAGATGATAAAGGAACAATCCGCAGAACAAAAGAAAATTTTGGAATTCAAAGGGTTACATATCGATATGGATAAAAGAAAAGTGTTATCCGATGGAAACAAGATATTATTAACTCCTAAAGAATTTGATTTGCTTGTACTTATGGCATCACATCCGGGCAGGAGCTACTCTCGTGAGGAGTTATTAAACCTGGTGTGGGGATATGAATTTTCCGGATATGAACATACAGTAAATTCCCATGTTAACCGTTTACGGGCAAAAGTGGAACCAGATGTGAACAATCCAAAATATATTCTTACCACCTGGGGAATAGGATACCGATTCAACGATGATGACTAAAACCAAGAGTAAAACGATGATTTTGAATAGATTATATTTACGCATTTCCGGAATGTTGCTGGTAATTCTGTTAGCAATCGGGATCGCATATTTTTTTATTACAGCATACGCGGCACAACGCTATTTTCAGGAAACTACGCAAAGGTTAAATGCACATGTGGCTAAAGAAATGCTTTTGGAAGTCAATCCTTTTGCAAACGGCGAGGTAAATAAGGAAGCACTTGGAAAAATAATGCATTCGATGATGGCAGTAAACCCCGGCATTGAAGTTTACTTACTGGATCCCAAAGGTAAAATCCTGTCATTTGTTGTTCTGGACAAAAAGGTAAAACTTGATCAGGTTGATGTAACTCCGCTTTTAGATTTTATTTCGCATGATGGTGAAAAATTTATTCTGGGGGATGACCCACGGAATCCTGGAAATACAGTAGTATTTTCTGCCACAGGGGTAGAGGAAGAAGGTGTTTTGCTGGGTTATGTGTACATGGTATTGGCGAGTGAGCAATATGAAAATATTGCATCCATGCTCCGGAATAGCTTTATCCTAAAAACGGGGAGCCAGTTATTTCTTATTACACTTGTTGCAGCATTTTCACTCGGCATTTTAGCCATCTGGTTAATTACAAGCAATCTTCGCAAAATCATTCAGACGGTAAGAAAATTTGAACAGGGGGACCTCGAAGTCAGGATCCCGGTAAAATCGGATGATGAACTTGGCGGCTTATCGATGACTTTTAACCGAATGGCCGATACACTACTCAAAAACATTGAACAGTTAAAGGAAGTTGATCATCTCAGGAAAGAACTCATTGCAAATATTTCACACGATTTACGAACACCGTTATCGGTGATTCATGGATATGTGGAAACCCTGGCAATTAAAATGGATAAGATAACTCCTGATGAAAAGGAAAAATACCTTAACATAATTTTAAAAAGTACAGATCGACTGAAAGAGCTTGTCGCTGATCTTTTTCAATTATCACAGCTTGAAGCCCGGCAGGTTACACCTCATATGGAACAATTTGCAATCGCGGAACTGGTAAATGACCTTACAGCAAAATACCAGCTTATGGCAACTGCCAAAAACATTTCATTAAAAACCGAAATTGAAAATTCTAATGTAATGGTAAATGCAGATCTGGCCTTGATGGAGCGCGTTCTTAATAACCTGATCGATAACGCCATCAAACATACCCCGGAAGAAGGAGAAGTAGATATCCATTTAGAAACAAGTGGCTCCGAAGTAAAAGTGAGCGTATCAAATACAGGGATAGGTATTCCTGAAGAAGACATCGAACATATCTTTGATCGCTATTTTACTAAAAGTAAAACGGGTACTGAGGGTACAGGTTTAGGCCTTGCCATTGTTAAGAATATTCTGGAAATCCACAACAGCGTAATTCATGTCCGGAGTAAACTTAAAGAAAAGACTACTTTCTTTTTCCAACTCCCTGTAATGTAATAGAAATTTGATTTTTCTGTGAATATTTCGTGATATCCCCGAAGCAAATTTGGGTAAACAAACAAAAAAGCATATCATGAAAAATTCATTTTTACTATTAATCATTGGGGGGATGATATTTGTCTCCTGTAATAACGACGACGATCCTGTGGCAACAAAGGGTCTTAATGTTTCAATTAGCAATCTGGGTCAGTCCACTGATACTGAGCAATACGAAGGTTGGATAATTGTAGATGGGGGACCTGTTAGTACGGGAACTTTTACAGTAGACGAAAATGGCACTTTGTCACAGTCCACCTTCCAAATTGATGCGACAATGCTTGACAAGGCTACTACTTTTGTATTGAGCATTGAACCGATTCCCGATAGTGATCCAGCACCAAGCAACATCAAAGTATTGGGAGGCGATTTTTCAGGTAGCCAGGCTACTGTTTCGGTGGGCCATGGAGCTGCACTGGGAGATGATTATTCATCAGCAACAGGAACTGTGATTTTGGCCACACCAACAACGGAGACCACGGAGGATGAATTAAGTGGCATTTGGTTTTTAGATTTGTCTTCGGGTAGCCCGGCCACCGGATTGTCGTTACCTGTACTACCTTCCAATTGGAAATATGAGGGGTGGGCTGTAATTGATGGCCAGCCTGTCACAAGTGGTACATTTACCGCTGTAAATACTGCCGACGATTCCGCTCCCTTCAGTGGCCCCGGAATGGGCCCCCCGTTTCCCGGGGAGGATTATGTAGCCAATGCTCCTTCAGGGGTTACTTTACCCACCGATTTGTCAGGAAAGACGCTGGTCATATCAATTGAGCCAAACCCGGACAACAGTCCCATGCCATTTATGTTTAAACCGCTGGTAGTTACAATGCCGATGGATGCTACGGACCATTTCAACTATATGATGACGAACCAGTCGGGTACATTACCTGCAGGGAGTGTGACACGATAATTTGCGTGAGGTTGTTGATAAAAGAGGGTGTCTCCCGGTAGCTATCGGTAAGGCACCTTCTTTTTATACAGAATACCATGAATTCAATTTATGACTACTATTCAAACAGTCCTGGATCTGCATCAATCTTTGATTTTTAAACGTCTATCAATCAGATCCTGATTTTTTGTTTGAATGATGCAGGGGGGGATCATGGTGAATAAAAATAAAATCCTCTGGTTAGAAGGCATTTATTGGATTCATTGTATAACCTTGAACCCTCAGCAAGTTGATAAGTCCATGTTCACCCGATAAATGTGCTGCTCCAATAGCGATAAATGCCGGATCTTGAGAAATTAGATCATGGATCTCACCCGTCCATATCTCGTTCCTGGAATAATAGTATGCCTTCTGAAATTGCTCACTCCTATTTGTCGCCTTTAAAATCTCCTCACGGATCTTTTCCAGGTCCTGATCTTTAGTATAGTATTCTACAAGTTGGTTGTAGTCTTCTAAATGTTCTTTAAAATTATTAACTGTGTACTTTAGTGCTTCTACCTGGTCTGGTATTGGGAATTTTTCAAAAGCTGAAATTTCTTCTTCCACAGTTGCTAAACTTTTGAATTTCAGTTTACTTTTTTTTGCTTTTTTGGCTAGTACATCTTCAGAAAATACAGCATCATCGCCGAGGTAGAGAAGTGTAGTTACCGTAACTAAAATTATCGGCTGTAATCGACTATAATAGAAGTGGTAGTCATGTTCCGTAACCTCAAGATCTTTCAACATCAATAGCCTTAACTGGTTCAATTCATCATCGGTTAAATAATCATTGATCCAACCGTCATTTGCGATTCGAACGGCCTTGCTGAATTCATTTCTGCTTGACCTGTTAATGGGTGTTTTAGTAATAAAAACCTTACTTTCATTTAAAGCGTTCTGTATATTTTTGGATACAGAAAACTTATTTTCAGGTAAGAAATTAATAATACCAAACAGGTAAGAAGATTTTGTAAGTCCGTTCCCGGAAATTTCCCAAAGGACCGAATTTTCATTTTGCTGTGCCTGACTGGTCAACACTATAGCAACGCTGATCAGAGATAAGAGCAAATACTTTGAAAATATTTTGTCAGGCACAATTCATTTTTATTTTTCCACAATAAAGATATGAAAATCAATCGAACGAACTATAAACCTTGATATTATTTGATAAAAAATTTAATGCTTTAGTTCCGGGAACTGAGAAAAACCATTTATTTATAACTTAAAACCCCCGAATTTTCTGCTCCTCTTCCGGGAGTTTTTGCGATACGGCAATATCTGCTCTTCTGTTTTTGGAATGATCTTCTTCACGACAGTTTACCCCATCTACACACCGGTTAATGATGAGCCCTTCACCAAATCCCGTGGCAATAATCTTTTCCCTGGATACACCACGGGTAATGAAATACTCCACAACGGCTTCTGCCCTTTTTTCTGAAAGTTCCTGGTTGTATTCAACAGTTCCCCTGGCATCGGCATGGGCTCCAATAACCAGCCAATCATTTGGATATCTTTTCAAAATATCTGCAAATTTTTTCAAAATCGGTAGTGCATCGGGTCGCAATTCATACTCATTATAGTCAAAAAACACAACTTGCTTTTCGATGTATTCTTCTTCCAGCACAAAGTCATTGGTAATAACACCTTTGCCAATCGAGTGAGTATTTATCTGCAGACTGTCTGAGATATATCTGTCTTTTTCAGCTCGTAGCGTATAATTCTTCCCAGGCTCAATTATAAAACTATATGTACCATTCGGTGCCGTTTCAATTGTTTCTGATAGCTGTGTTTCCTGATCTGTAATAATCACGCGTACATCCGGCATCCCTTTCTGAGTTTCCCTATCATACACGAGACCACGGGCAAAAAAATCATGCTTGTACATTTCTATAAATAAAGTATCAATATCGACACGACTCCCTTTTGATGAAATCAGAATATCTGTTTTTAACGAATGCTCATCCTTACGAGCAGTAATCTTAAAATCAGAAGAAAGGGGTAAATAGAATTTGAACGACCCATCTTTTCCCGTTATGGTTGTGGCAATAACCAATCCATCTTTAATTACATTGATCTGCACACCGGACAAAAGTGTCTTGTCCTGCTCCTGAATAGCAACACCCTGCAGTACCTGAACCTTTTGAACAAATGCATAAATATCTTCCTTTCCCTTTCCTCCCGTTCTGTTTGAAGTAAAATACCCCGTTTTTGATTCAGGATCTATTGAATAAGAAAAATCATCCTGTGGTGAGTTTAAAGGTGATCCGAGATTTGTAACATACACTACACGCCCGTTGTCCAGGGCTGCTTTGTAAATATCAAGTCCTCCCAGGCCGTCATGTCCATCAGAGGAAAAAAACAAACGATCAGAAGTAAAGCTGGGAAACAGTTCATTGCCCTCTGTATTTATTGCCGGTCCTAAATTGACCGGTTCGGACCAACTACCTGTAAACACACTCATATACAGATCGGTGCCACCAAAGCCTCCCGGCATATCTGATGCAAAAAACAATGTATCATCACTGTTGTTAAGTGCCGGATGAGCCATCGAGTAAGCGGGATTATTAAGCTCAAATGGTTGAATATTTTTCCAGATATCGCCCGTTTTTGTTACTGTATAAATCTGGAGCCTTGTTTTTCCATCAACTCCCTTGGTCTGGCGCTTTTCGAAATAATTGCTTCGGGTCAACAAAAGTTTGTCTTCCCCTTTATAAAATGAAACTGGTCCTTCATGAAAAGGAGAGTTGATAACTTTATCAAAAGAAATTGTTTCACCCCAGCCCGAAGCAGAGTCATATGAAACAGAATACAGATCGTAAAGATCATCTTTCCGTAGATAATCCTGATCTACCAAAGAGGCAAAATGCTCGCGGGCGCTAATAAATACAAGGCCCGAATTATAAGCTATGGGTGCTACTTCACTGTATGGTGTATTTATCGGCAAATTGGTCGTTTCAACAATCGAGCTATCAATGTAAAAAAGAGGTAAGCTATTCAGCCCTTTTATTTTTCTGGACGAACGGGAATCTTCAGGGACCTCAACTTTATAGGCTTCAAACCATTGCAAGGCCTCATCATATTTTCCGGCAATCATCAGCGCGTTTGCATAATGATACTTGTAAATGGGTTTTTGATCATCCGGATTGTCTTCCAAAACTTGTTGGTACCATTCTTCTGCAGATTTGTAATCATTAAGAAGCCGGTAACTGTCTCCGATTTTGAGCCTTATTGCGTCTTTATTTGTATCTTTTTTCAATGCCATTTTGTAATATGAAATGGCTTGCTCATAGTACAGATCCAAAAAATACCTGTCACCTTTGTATTTATTTCTGACCATAAGATTTCCGATATTCTCTTGCGAGAACACTTGTGCCCCGGGAAATCCCAGGAACAGCATTAGAAGGATATATACACCGGTCTTTTTCATGGTTTAAAAATATCGCGGGCTAACCACACCCTTTTTGTTTTTCCTTAATTGAAAATTTAACATAAACTCATGTGAACCATCATTGACCTTACTGAGCTCATTGATACCAAAATCATAAGCATAACCGAATCGTAGTTTTTCAGTGAGCTGTAATTCAAGAATAATATTTGCCGTATTCGATGGCCGATAAGAAACACCCACCCAAAGAACTTCATATATCAATAAATTCATATTGTAATTGAATTCAACAGGATTCTGATCAACAACCCGGAACAAAATATTGGGTTTAAGTTTTAAGACGGGGCTCAGAGTGAATACATAACCAGAGGTAACAATTAATGGTTGCAGTTGGGTAATATTCTTCTCCCCGGCATCAATCATTTGTGGCATGCTGATACCTGCATAGAATTTTTCGGAATAATAGTAAATACCGGCACCAAAATTAGGTTTAAATCCCTTGATATCATCACCAAGCAGAGGATCCCCGGGTTGCCGGATCAGAAGCTGACTGTATTTGGCATCCACCATCGTACCGCCTCCCTGGAGGCCGAGTGACAAAGTAGAACGATCAAAACGGATCTTATAGGCATAAGAAAAATAAAACCCAGTTTGCTGGGTAACACCTATCTGATCATTAATAACCAGGAAGCCAAGGCCAATTTTACGTTTCAAAAGCCCTGTATGCCCGGTGAACGTTTGTGTTCGTGGTGCCCCATCAAGGCCAATGGATTGAAATCGTGAAAGTACAGAAAGATCAAGGGAATTATGACTTCCGGCATATGCAGGGTTTATGGCAAGCCCGTTAAACATATACTGTGAATACGTAGCTTCCGACTGGGCGAACAGGTTTGCCCATGTGGTGGAAATAAGCAAGAGGGTCAATATGGTACGAAGGAATTTCATCATCGCCTGAGTTCTACAAAACCGTCCATTACATCATTGCCATTGCCCAGACGTATCACATAAAAATAAGTACCATTAGGCAAATCCCCGGTAGAGACACCTTTATTTGATTCACCACTCCAAACCCTGTCACCATTGTTATACCCTGTCATCTGGTACACAAGTGAACTCCATCGATCATATATCTGGACGGTATTATCGGGAAACTGCTCAATACCATCAATAATCCAGCGGTCGTTGAAATCATCCTCATTGGGGGTTATCGCCTGGTACGCAATTACCGGATCTTCCACATCCTGAAGCGAAATGATTACATCTGCTTCATCACAAGCTGCAGGATCTGCCGAATCACAAATCCTGTACGAAAAGAAATCTTCACCTGCGAAGTCTTTTTGCGGGGTGTATTCAAAAGAGCCGTCGGGGTTCAATACCAGCGTACCATTCAATGTATTTAAAACAGGTATAATATCCACTGTTAAGACATCCCCATCCGGATCAGAATCGTTGTCTATTACATTTCCAGTAATTAATTCGTCTTCGAGCCCGCTAAATTCGTCATCATTAGCAACAGGGGGATCATTCACGGGTACTACCGTGATTTCTACCACTGCACTTGTACAAGATACGGGATTACCATCATCACAGATGGTTATAGCTGCATAAACCACACCATTGAAATCGAGGACAGGTGAAAAAGTAAAACACAGATCATTTACCGGCCCGTTATCAAAGGCACCCTCTACAGATCCCGAAGTAATGGATTCAATATGCACGGTATTTGATTCCGCGTCGAAGGCTTGAACGCATAGCATACTGATTTGGTCTTCCATAATGCTGAAACGAACAGTGTCAGTTTCAACCTCATTACCATTTTCATCCACGAACACCAGTACAGGAGGTTCATTAATCCCTGTGATCAGTATGTTCCTGGTAAATTCCAGGCTGTTGGCATCGCCATCATTTGCGACAAATGAAACGGTCCTTGTGGATGGGTCAGGTTCAATGCTGGTATTTTCATACGTTATACTTACCAGGGCAGTAGTATAATCCGCTATCGAAGCCGAACCGGTCAAAGAAAGGACCCCATTCAAGGCATTAAATGTTCCGGAAATCCCTGACTGGTCGGTAAATGCAAGGATATCCTCTGTTGAAACAAATGTTGGCCCCAGACTTACTGTTGCTGATTCCAGGTTGGTATCATCTACATCGGAAGCTATAATCTGACTATCAATTGGCACCGGCCCGTCTCCTTCAGTATAACTGAGGTCCGAAACGGAACCCGAAACCACGGGAGGATCATTGACAGGGGTCACCGTAATTGTAAAATCTTCGGTATCCGGTACAACACCATCTTCCTCTCCATCCTTTACCGTAAGTGTAACAGTGCCCGAGGTTAAAACACCTTCCGCCGGGATCCAGGTAACCACTCCGATGGAACTTACAGCCATATCTCCGGGCTGATTGGTCAACGACCATACAAGGTCGGTCCCATTATTGGCATCATCCAGATCAGCAACAGTAGCCGTGTACGTATATAGTATTTCTTCTGTGCCATTTGTACCAGCAGTGGATGTAATAACCGGAGGATCATTTACAGGGGTAACTGTGATGGTAAAGCCTTCGGTTCCCGGGACGGCGCTATCTTCCCCTCCATCCTGGACTGTCAGGGTAACGGGGCCGGAGGTCAATACACCTTCTGCCGGTGTCCAGGTTACTTCTCCTGTGGCACTCACCACCATTCCTGCCGGTTCATTGGCAAGCGACCAGGTCAACTGTGTCCCATCATTGGCATCATCAGGATCTGTAACTGTGGCAGTGTATGTGTAAAGGGTTTCTTCGATTGCGGTATTACCTGCGGTTGATGTTATAATGGGAGAATTATTAATGGATGCAACGGCAATAGTAAACATCTCCGTATCGGGCGTTGCACCATTTTCCAAACCATCTTGTACAGTAAGTGTTACTAGTCCTGAAGTGGAAACACCTTCAGCAGGCGTCCATGTAATTACACCTGTAGCACTCACAGTCATATCTCCAGGTTGATTGGTCAACGACCAGGTTAGATCGGTGCCGTTATTGGCATCATCAGGATCTGTAGCAGTTGCTGAATAGGTATAAAGGATGCCTTCGGTGGCAATGGTCCCTGCATTGGAAGTGATCATAGGCGGGTCATTGATGGGCGTGACATTGATAGTAATGTCATCGGAAGCAACGAGGGGCCCGGGGCTCCCTGTAAACCCTTT
>CAZONK010000015.1:1881-18435 GCA_964581095.1 uncultured Roseivirgaceae bacterium | reverse complement strand
ATACTGTTGACCGGTGTATCGTTGATGGGATTGACGGTGATAGTAATGTCATCGGAAGCAACGAGGGGCCCGGGGCTCCCTGTAAACCCTTTGTCATCGGTATTGATGTTCAGGGTTTCGGTACCGTTAAAATTCAGTGTTGGCGTATAGACCAGTCCGTCGAGTGCGGCATTGATATCCGCAATTGAACCTGTGATCATTACAACATCGGTATTGTCAACATTAACAGTCAGGTTGGTTGTAGTGCTCAGTTTGAGTGTACCGTTGCCAACGGTGAGTGTCACATCGATGTTATTTGCCCCGGCCTCCACATCGCTGATAGCGATCAGGTTTGCATTGGCGGTGTTGAAAGTAAGCGTATTGTCCTCGTTGATGGCCTGTGCCCCCGGGATACTGTTGACCGGTGTATCGTTGATGGGATTGACGGTGATAGTAATGTCATCGGTATCGGTTGAAAAACCGGGGTTCCCGGTAAATCCACTATCGTCTGAAAAGATTGTAAGCGTTTCAGGACCGTTGTAATCCAGGTTGGGGGTATAGACCAGTCCATCGAGTGCGGTATTGATATCCGCGAGTGCCCCGGTAATGGCCACACTGGCAGAGTTGTCCCCGGTAACGGCCAGGCTGGCGGTAGTGCTGAGTTTGAGCGTACCGTTATTTACATCGAGTGTCACATCGAGATTGTTGGCACCGGCATCCACTTCGGTGATGGAGATCAGGTTGGAGTTTGCCGTGTTGAAAGTGAGAGGCATATCCTCATCAATGGCCTGCAGCCCGGGTACATTGTTTAAAGGGGGATCATTGAAGGGTTGTATATTAATGGTAATGTCATCAGTATCTTTCAAAAGCCCCGGGTCTCCTGTAAAACCCTTATCATCGGTAACGATAGTAAATGTTTCAGCTCCATTAAAATTCAGGATGGGGGAATAGACCAACCCGTCGAGTGCGGCATTGATATCCACTATGGCCCCGGTGATAAGTACCGTGCCCGTATTGTCCCCGGTTACCACTAAATTTGCAGTAGTGCTCAGTTTGATCTTTCCATTGCCCACGCTTAGTGACACATCGATGTTGTTGGCATCTGCATCCAGGTCGCTAATGGAGATCAGGTTTGTGTTGGCGGTGTTGAAAATAAGCGTATTGTCCTCGTTGATGGCCTGGGCCCCCGGGATACTGTTGACCGGAGGGTCATTAATTGATTTGACAGCAATATCCCGTGTTATTGTATTGCTGGTCGTAAGGATGTTGGTTATCGCAAAGCTTATAGTGCGCGTAGATGTGTTAGGGTTCTCGCTTAAATTTTCATACGTAATATTGCGTAAGGCCGATTGCCATGTTGCAGGATCTGCAAAACCAAATAGAATTAGTACGCCGGTAGAACTGCTATAGAAAGCAAATATTCCGGGTGTTGGTATCATAGCCAGAACATCTTCCGTTGAGACAAAATTAGTGGTGATTGATACGGTGGCTAAGATTAAAAAGGGCTCTGTAGTGGTCAACGTTATATTTGGATCAATTGCGGTAACGGCATTTTCGATGTAGTTAAGTGTTCCTCCTGCGCCACTTAAAATGGGATCGGGATTATCTAAAGTAAAGGTACCCGTTCCTGAAGGACAGGGTGTATCACAACCGATAACAGAAAATGTTGAACATATTTGTGCGGTAGTAGCACCATTAAAAAATTGTATCTCAGCCGGGTTAGGGTCTGGGTTCAGCCCAACCTCCAATACACCTGTTCCGCAGAGTAACGCATCTGTATAATCAATATAAAGGTCATCACTGGTGAATGAGTTGCTATTATCAATTTTGGTAGTACTAAAACCGGAGAGAATAAGGTCATCGGTTGAATTCAGGCCAGAAGTGGAACTCAAAAACATCTCCCCCAGATTGATAATATCCCCGGTAACAACCAAATTACCAGATATCAGGGTGGATCCTGCAAACATCAATTTTGTTGTATTTTGTGTCTCCAGGGTACCTCCTTCATTAACAATTATATTTCCGGTATGGTAGAATGTAATCACACTTGAGCCATTGAACGTACCAACATTTGCCTGGCCTAGCCCATCAGGTGAAACACCGGGGGACCCGTTATCGTTTTCATTGTCAATTACAACTGTATGTCCATCCAGGATCAGAACATTATCAATACGCTGCGGTATTGCCGCTGCAGGACCGGACCCATCGGCATTTAACGTCCAGGAGTTAGCATCATCCCAGTTCTTGGGGTTGGGCCCCGCATTCCTGCTATAATATGTAGTTTGTGCAAAAGCAGGAATAACCCAAAGGAATACAAAGGGCAGGAAATAAAGAATTTTATAGTGTTTGGATTTCAAAATGATTATTCTATTAAAAAAATAGCTATTTCCGTTCAAAAATGTTGTTTCCAAATAAAATTAGGTCTCTCAGTACAATATACCGCATACTTTTATGCCTTTAAGCCTTCTTTGGTAACTCTGAATTTGCAACTATTCCTTCCAAAAGTAACAAATTACCACATTCTTAATGTTATCCGGCAAAAGCATGAAGATTTTGATTTTAATGAATTTCCATTGTACTATTGATTAAAATGAAAAGTCCAGGGCAAAGGTTCTTTTTTTTTGACAATCCGATAATCACAAATACATTACCGGGCCTCCCTAAAAGAACGGCAGGGACCGAAAATGAATTACATAGAAGGGTGTCTGCAGATTTTGATGATTTTCACTTCTTCATGGCCAAATGTTTGAAACAGGAATTTTATCCGAACTGGTAAAAAATGCCGGTAACCGAAATCTGAACTTCTGGCGAACGACAGATAAAAAGGAGATTGATTTTATTTTAGGGCAAAGAAACGGACTTGTTCCTATTGAAGTAAAGCTAAATGCGTCCCGTTTTAAACATACTCCTATCAAATATTTTAGTCAAAAATACATAACCCAAAAAACTATTGCATAAGTATGGAAGGGGAGATACCTGGTAATCCAATTAAATGTCAAACGCCTTTTTCCCTAGGACATATATTCGAAGTTGGTATAATCATATTTGTTTCGCTTCACAGAATGGTCATTTGAACAATCCAATTTCATGGAGGTTTAAATTGAATTTAATAAATAGATCTTGTGATAGCAGACCACGCTGATACGGAAGGTGGGGTTTCCTGGTAGTTGTAGTATTAAAACGTCATTACCCGGCTTGACCGGATAATCCCAAACTTAGCAGTTCCATAACATAGAGATCCCCGGGATAAACCCTCGAGATCACGATTTCAAAAACATCCTGTTTTACCTGAAATTTGTTTCATTCAATTATTGAAAAACTAAAGAACATCCATCACCCCTCTTGCATAACCAATGGATTCAGCTGCGCCCGGTAGTGGATCGTTTCCGTCTTTTTCATATTCGAGGGCCACAATGCCCTGATACCTGATACTTACGAGGGTCTTAAGAAACGCAGGAAGGTCTATCGCTCCTCTCCCACATTCAACAGTTGTACCTTCTTTTGCTGCTTTATCCACATCTTTAAAGTGGATATCTATTAAGCGGTTTGCATATTGCTTTGCCTTCTCAGCAGGATCCTGACCAATTCTGAAGGTGTGTCCAATATCCAGGCACAATCCAATTCGTTTATCCAGATTTTGGATCTTTTCATAAACATTGTCAGGGCTGGGATAAAGGTCATCCCCCGGACCATGATTGTGAATGGCCACCTTGATGTCGTACTCTTTCACCTTTTTGTTTACAAGGGATAACAGGTCATGTTTTGGAACACCAATTATTACTTTGATATCAGCAGCCTTTGCATAGTTAAAGGCATTGTTCACATCATCCTCTGAATTCATGTAAATCACTCCGGCACCATAAAGATGAATGCCTGCATTTCGAACCTTTGCTGCCGCAACTTTTATTTGTTCCGGACTATTATTGAGGGGCATGTGCATACTCTTAAGTGACATATAGCCGATACTAAGTCTTTTTGTCATCTCAATGGCATCCTCAAGACTAAATTCCCGTAAAGAATAGGAAGCCATCCCAAAGTTCAGTATATCCTCCATTTTGGATACTTTTCCAAAAGCAGGCAAGGCACCTATCATTGTTCCCAGCATTCCAATGCCAATTGTTTTTAGAAAATCCTTTCGTGTTCCTTTCATAATTTTTTTTGAAGTAAAATAATAAAAAATCATTTGATTTCCCGCATCTTGTTACTCTATTTAACTATCCGGTTCAAGTCTTCCGGAACGGGCCTCGTGGGTTATCAAGACTTTGACTGAAATCATACGAATGAAAATTAATTATCAATCAAATAGTTTGATAGGAAGCACTTTATTAAACCGATCAAAATCTTTGTCTGTAGTAAATATTTGGAGGTCATGCGCATAAGCCATGGCACAAATCAGGAAATCAGTATGAGAACCCTGGATACCTTTCTTTCGGCAAATGTTATAAAATTCAGCGCCTCGTTCAAAATCGGAAGTCTCTAAAATTAGGTCTGGGAAGTAGCTTAAATGTCTTTTCAACTTGTCAAATTGCTTTTTCTCAACGATACCGGATAGTAATTCCTGCCGGATCGGTCCAATGATCCTGACCCTCCCATCAATAATAAGTTGCTTTAAAATGGTTTCCTGGGAATATGTTCGTCCCTTTTTTCTAAGGGCAAGGGACCACACGGAAGTATCAACTAAAATACTCACTTCCGCCTCCTCGACTTTTTATAATCATATCCGGGTTCGTAAACAATGCTTCCTAACATTGAAATTATCTCCTTTTGTTTTCTTCTTTCAATAAACTCCTTTAAGGCTTTATTTACGGTATTTTTTTTACTTTTCTGGCCACCTATTTTTAGTGCCTCTTCGAGTAATTCCTGGTCGATATCAAGATTTGTTGCCAATTTTACACAATTAATCACACAAATATATGTGTAAATATATTAATGTTCAAGTTTATTCTGAGTAACTCTAGCATGAGGACTCCGTCTCCATCAGGGTATTCTGAAAGAAAACTCTGATGATACATTACTGACATTTTTGTATTTTTCACTATTGAATCAGTTCATCATGAAAATTAAAATTATTCATTTAACTGTAGTAGTTTTTTGTGTTTGTATCAATCTGCATATACTGGCACAAGGTCGTGTTAAGGTCAGGGAAGTAAACCGTGCAATGCCAACCTATGATTTTTCGGATCCCGACCCGGTCCCAAACATTGGAAGGATTTACCCTTATTTCCGGTTCGATGGATATTCTTCTCAACCCGTAGAAAAAGAGTGGAAATTTATTGAACTGGAAAATGATTACATCAAAGTATTTATCACTCCCGAAATCGGAGGGAAAATCTGGGGAGCGATTGAAAAGTCAACAGGAAAGGAATTCATTTATTTCAACCACACAGTGAAATTCCGCGATGTGGCTATGCGTGGGCCATGGACATCCGGGGGAATCGAGACAAATTTCGGTGTGATCGGCCATGCACCCACCTGCTCTACACCGGTGGATTACTTTGTAAGGGAAAATGATGATGGCAGTGTCAGCTGTTTTATTGGTGCCATCGATCTCCCTTCCAGGACTGTCTGGCGGGTGGAGATCAACCTGCAACCCGATAAATCCTGGTTTACAACCAAAGCGCTTTGGTACAATCCTACCAGGGTGGAACAATCGTACTATCAATGGATGAACGCTGCCGTAAAAGCAGAGGGAAATCTTGAGTTTGCATATCCTGGCACAAATTACATCGGGCATGACGGCAGCTTGCACGATTGGCCAATTCATCCCGACGGCATGGATATTTCCTGGTATGAGAAGAATAATTTCGGAGGATATAAATCATACCATGTTTTAGGCCAGCTGTCAGGCTTTTATGGTGGCTACTGGCATGACGATGCATTTGGATTCGGACATTTTTCGGATTATGATGCTAAACCGGGCAAGAAATTATGGATCTGGGGTTTGTCACGGCAGGGAATGATCTGGGAAAAATTGCTGACAGACACCGATGGCCAATATGTAGAGATCCAGAGTGGGCGGTTATTCAACCAGGAGGCTGGGACCAGCATAAGGACCCCTTTCAAGCATCGGGGATTTGCACCCGGTGCAGCAGATGAATGGACAGAATACTGGTTCCCGGTAATGTCAACACAGGGGATTGTGCAGGCAACACAAAAAGCCGCCTTTAATCTTGAGGTGGAAAAGGACTCCCTTCATATCTGGCTGGGCGCCAATGAGATGATCGATGATTCGCTGGTGCTGGAATTAGAAGGTAGAAAAATTGCCAAATTCGATCTGCATATGGCACCAACTACTGTAGTACACAAAACCATAAAATTTAAAGGTTCAAAGGACTTAATTGCAATAAGGATCGGTTTAGAATACATCATCCCTCCGGGCGGACTTGCCGGTCAAAAGCTTTCAAGACCACTTGAATCTACAGGTTTTGACTGGAGCACTGTCCAGGGTTTGGCAATTGAAGCAAAATCTTTGGCACAGGAACGAAACTATACAAAGGCCTACGAGGTTTATTTGGAATGCCTGGAAAAGGATCCTGATTATATTCCAGCACTTTTAGGAGCTGCAGGCTTGTATTATCGCAAAATGGAATACATTAATGCGCTTAAGCTGGTAAGGAGGGCCCTCTCAATTGACGCTTATAATCCTTTTGCAAACTTCCTTTACGGGTCGCTGAATGAGGTAATGGGAAATGTGTCCGATGCACTCGATGGTTATTCGATTGCTACAGCCTCAATGGAGTTTCGAAGTGCTGCTTATTCAGGACTTTCCAGGATCCACTTCAGGCGGGGAGAACTTGGGAAATCTAAAGATTATTGTCGAAAAAGTATTGATTACAATTCCATTAATATCCCCGCTCATGAACTTCTATTGCTTACTCTTCGGAAATCAGGGAATGACAAGGCATTTCAATCCGCTCTCAACAAACTCGTGAAAGGGGATCCCCTTAGTCATTTCTCAAGGTTTGAAAAATACCTCATGTCAGGCGACCCAGATGATCTCTTGGATTTTAAAAGATTAATCAGGAGTGAATTGCCACATGAGACCTACCTGGAGCTGGCTATTAAATATTTCAAACTGGGATTGGTGAAAGAAGCTGAAATGGTTCTGGATCATGCGCCGAAAAAACCAATGGTGCTTTATTGGCTGGCTTATCTTACAAATTTGCAGGAATCAAACAAAGACATTACAAATGCATACCTCACAAAAGCAAATGACGTTGACCCGGCACTTGTCTTTCCGTTTCGTCAGGAATCTGTTTCAATCCTCAATTGGGCAGCCACAACTTCAAACTCCTGGAAACCAAAATTTTACCAGGCACTGATCTGGTGGAATCTTGGATTGGAAGAAAAAGCCCGGAACCAATTTCAAATGATTGGAGATGAACCCGATTTCTTTCCTTATTACCTGGCAAAAGCAGAAATATTCAGGAACAACAATGAAGTAGTAGCCCACAGTCTTGAAAGAGCCTACAATCTTGCACCCAATGACTGGCGTACTGCGATAAAGTTGTCCAATTATTTCCTGGGAATTAATGAAAAAGGTAAAGCAATGAAATTGGTTGAGAATCAATTTAACCAAAATCCAACAAATTACTACCTGGGATTGCATTATGCAAAAACGCTACTATTGACTAACCAAAACAGTAAATGTTTTGAGTTGCTGGAGAATTTAAATGTTCTGCCAAACGAAGGATCAACTGAAGGGCATCATTTGTATCGGTTATCGAAATTAAATCTTTCGAAGGAAGCGATTAAGAAGCATGATTATGTATCTGCCACCAACCATTTAAATAAAGCCAGGTCGTGGCCCGAGAACCTGGGCGTGGGCAAACCTTATGTTACCGATGAAAGGATTGAAGATTATATCCAGGGTTTGATTCTGAAGTATTCCGGCAAAAAATATGAGGCTGAGAAATATTTTGAAAAAATCCTGAGTTTTGAAACAGGTAATGTAAACAATTCTATTTATTCAGAAGATATTCTGGTCCTGGCAGCGTACATGCAATTAGATCGGAAGCCTGAAGCAGAGAAACTATTAAAAGAATGGCAGGTATTGCATACGGATGATGTGTTCGTAGATTGGTCCGCCTATTGGATGGATGGCAAAACCAAAGAGTTAACTCCAAAAATCAAAGCTATACAAAAAGAGAATTCAGGTCTGAAAATCGGTTCGAGGGAATATTATTTGTTGTGGACGTTTGATTTGCTGGAGAAGAAGTTTTAGCACCGTCATCGGTAACGTAAGTGAAGCATCCGTAAGTTATTTATTTAGGGATCCTTCCCGTTCGGTCAGGATGACAACTAATTCAATAGTTCAGGAAGACGGATAAAAATTTGGGTACGTCTGAAAACAAATGTAGTATGATTTTAGATGCAATATGAAAATATGAAAAGAGTATCTCTCACGCATTTTATGCCACTCCTGATTTTCATTGCATGTTCTTCGGAAGTTAAGTATGATATATCCTGGCTAAAACCGGAAGAAATGCAGGTTGACAACACAATTGATGGAATATCCTATGAACCGGGCAACTGGGAAGAAATATCTTACACTGAAGCCACATCTTCGTTAGGAAACCACCGTGCAGTTGTAAAAGCACCTATAGGGCAGGATGCCGTATTGCTTCAAATCCCCTGGCGGCGAAGGGATACAGAACGAAAGCAGGTGATCATCGTCAATGCTGAGACCGGGGTAAAAGTGAAAAATTTATGGATCAGGGAATCAAATTTAGAGTTTGGGGATATAATTTTCAAACCTGAAGGCACATCCGAAAGCTATTATGCATATTATTTCCCCTTTGAAACAACTGGTGGTTACTACCCTACGGTTACTTATTTGAAACCTGAAAATTCAGGAGATGCTGATTGGCTCGAAAAAATGAGAACCCTTGATGCCGATGGAATTGAAAACCTCCCCAAAGCTGAAGTATCATCCATACAGTCGATCAATGAATTCAACAGTTTTTTTCCTATGGAAATTGTTGCAGGTGGGAAGGAAGTAGCTTCCTTCATTTCTAAGAATCCACAAGCGTATTACCTGTTTCCTGAATACCGGACCAATCCAACAAAGATGACAAAGTATTTACCCCGGCACTGGGTAAGCAGAGAATTAAAAAATGGAATTTCTGATGATGTCAAACGAGGTGAGTTTTATGTATTTCAAATTGCTGTTTATGCAGCTACATCGGATTTGAAAAACCTTTCGTTGGAATATACCGATCTCCATTCAGGCGGAAATAAAATTTCAAAAGGTGAATTTCAGTGCATAAATATTGATGGAGTGGACTTAACTGGGAATTCTTTTACAAAGAATGTGGATGTTCAAAAGGAGAAAATCCAGCCATTGTGGATTGGTTTGAATGTTGCTGAAGCTACAAAATCCGGTGATTACACCGGAATGGTAATTGTAAAACCCGAAGGACAGGAACCGGATACAATACACCTTGATTTTAATGTCACCAATGAGATAATCAAAGATTATGGGGATGATGCTCCGCAAAATATGAGCCGCCTGCGGTGGTTTAACTCAACCGTGGGGTCGGAAGATGATTTTATTATTTCTCCATTTTTACCTGTAACATTCGAAGATAAAACCCTGAATATCCTTGGTCGTGACATTGAACTTGATGCCAGCGGGCTTCCATCGAAGATCAACAGTTATTTCAAAGAGGAAATGACGGGTATTAAAGATGATCAGGAACCTGTATTATCGGCACCCGTTCGATTTGAAATCATTCAGAATGATCAGATTGTAGTTTGGGCGAGTGACAATTTTGACATAAAAAAAGCGACACAAGGTAGAGCGGAATGGTCAGTAGCCAATGAATCAACTGATTTTTATATGAATGTTGAGGGAATTCTGGAATACGATGGTATGCTGAATTACCGGTTATCGATTGTTGCGAAAAATGACATACAGGTTCAGGATATGAAACTCACGGTTCCTTTATCAGTTGATGCTGCAAAATATATGCTGGGCCTTGGATTTAAAGGTACTTCCCGCCCTGAAGAAATTGACTGGAAATGGGATGTAACGAACCATCATGAAGGGATCTGGCTGGGAAATGTAAACAAAGGCCTTCAGTACGTTTTACGTGATAATAATTATCAACGCCCGTTGAATACTAATTTTTATCAATCCAAACCCTTAAACCTTCCACCCTCGTGGGGCAACAATGGGAAAGGCGGGATAAAAGTATCTGAAAAAGGGGACGTAGTGCTTTGTGAAAATTATTCAGGACCCCGAAGCGTGGCGAAAGGTGATACACTACATTTTAATGTACGTTTCCTCATCACTCCCTTCAAATATATTGATACAAAAAAGCATTTTAATACCCGTTTTGTACACAAATATGTTCCTGTTGATTCCATAAAGGAGTTGGGTGGAACGGTTGTGAATGTGCATCATGCGAACGAGATAAATCCCTATATCAATTACCCGTTTTATAACCTCGAATTACAAAAGGCATATATTGACGAAGCGCACTCCAAAGGCATTAAGGTAAAGCTTTACAACACCATCCGGGAATTGACGTACAAGAGTTACGAACTCTTTCCGATGCGGAGCCTTGGATTTGAAATATTCAATGATGGGGAAGGGGGAGGCCATCCCTGGCTACAGGAGCACCTGGAGGCAGACTATCATAAGGCGTGGCATGCAACGCGCGTAAATGATGCCTCCATTCTCAACAAGGGAACTTCCAGGTGGACCAACTATTACATTGAGGGTCTTAACTGGCTAGCCAAGAACCAGGAAATGGACGGATTGTATCTCGATGACATCGCCTTTAGCCGTGAGACTGTCAAGCGAATGGTTGCTGTGCTAAACCGGCATAGGGAAGAGGTGATCATTGACCTGCACTCTGCCAACCAGTTCAACGAACGCGATGGATTTATCAACAGCGCTTTTTTATACATGGAACATTTTCCGTACATCTCCCGGCTCTGGTTTGGAGAGTATTTCGAATACGACCTTGACCCCGACTATTGGCTCACGGAAGTTTCGGGTATTCCTTTTGGGCTGACCGGGGAAATGCTGCAGGACGGAGGCCACCCGTACCGGGGAATGGTGTATGGTATGACCACCCGGGTATATGGGAAATACAGCCCGCAGGCAATCTGGAAATTGTTTGACGATTTCAGGATCATGGACAGCGAAATGATTGGTTACTGGGTAGAGTCGAACCCCGTGAAAACCAATAATCCGAATGTTCCGGTAACGGTGTATAAAAATGAGGATGCGATATTGTTAGCACTTGGATCATGGTCGGATAAGGATGAAATGATTAACCTGGAAATGGATTGGAATCAATTACCTTTCGGGGCCAGTGCCACTACCTGGCTGGTTCCTGAAGTTGCAGGGTTACAGGAAAAGAAGGTACTGGAAGCAGGAAAGCTTTTTAAGGTGGAGCAAGGCCAGGGGTTGTTTGTGATAATTGCGAAATAAAAGTAACACGGTTCAAAACGCCGTATCGTTGCACATGCAACTTTAAATAATTGCTAATTAGAGTATATTGAATTAGATTATTGCAAAAAGGATTGACGGTTAGTTGTACACGCAACAGTAAGGATTATAGTTTTTATCATGCGGCGTTTCGGAAAGCTTTTGACCAACCCGGGTAAATGCCTTTTCGAAATTCGAAGGAAGAAACGACAACCCTTAGCAAAACGTAGGATGTCAATTCAATCCATAAAATACATTTTAAGCAAAGGCTTGAAATAAGGTTCAGAGAAAGAGATCGGATCAGTTGTATAGTCCAAAACCTCATTGTCTTTCATGGCTTTTTCGATTTTAATCACGTTAGAGCTTGAGCTTAAATCAAACTCCCTGATTACCTGGTTAGAAGTTAATCGGGTAATACCGGAAGCAATAGCCCTCAGGTAGTTGAGCTGATATTGGGTCATCTTCCCAATAATTTTTTTAAATAGCTCTGTTTCGTTTTGAAGCATTTCCTGGTAAGAAAGGACCAGAATCTCAGGTGTGACGTTAGTTTCTGTGTTATTCCAGCACAAGCGGCCAATATATTGGATAAAATGTGAATGAGTATCAGCTAATTCAACGATCTCTGATGTTAAATCCTCACTGATAGTTTTCCCTGTTTGATCAAATTTATCTTTTATGAAAGCCCGCCATTCCGCAGGCTCAATTTTCCCTAAGTATAACGTTTCACCAAAGCGGAAAAAAGGCTCAGAGGAATCCTTGAACATAAAATCCATGATATGCCGTTTACTTCCATAGAGGCAATAGGATACATTTTCATGCTTTTGCCAATAACTTCTCAGCTTATGTAGAACGTCATTACCATCTTTCCAGTCCTTAATGTTTTGGAATTCATCAACACATATTACGTAACGAACGCCTCTGCTTTCAGCCAGCTTGTTGGCCAACTCGAGAACTTCATCCAGGTCCAGTTTATCTTTCTTGATATTTATGGATATTGATAGCTCGGAGTCAGGCGTTGCACTAAAAGAGATGAAGGGGGCTATTTTGCCCAGGTTTTCTCCTATTACCCTGGCCAGCGCCTCAAGCTTAGTTTCAGATTGTATCAGTACCTCTTTCAATAACCCATTGTAGAATTCGTGTGAGGATTTAAACTTGAAGCAGTCGAGGAATACTTTAACGATTTTATCAGGATGAGAATCGAGCGATTGTTTAACCAGCGAGGACTTCCCCCATCTCCTTGGGCTGATGACCGTTATATTCTGGCCATCAGCAAATGCCTGTTGTAGTTGCTTGATTTCCCGTTTCCTATTGCAGAAATAATCCCCTGTAACGTATCCTCCATACTTAAAAGGATTGTGTTTCATACCACAAATATAAGTAACAAAAAAGTTAGTAACAAGGGAGTTACTAACAAAGGAGTTACCTTGAACCAATGGATTACTTGTTTTACCGGGATTCTGGTGAATAGTCGATAGGTTTAATTAATTAAGGCTGGAGTACCAGACTACTTTATTTAAAAAAAATTTAGTTGTATGTTTACAGTTTACAGTAAACTATAAACAATGAATAAGAAAGAACAGATCCTTCAAATACTGAGTGAAAAATCAGAAGCTAATATCAACGAGTTGGTTGATAAAACGGGCGTTTCCAGGCAATTTGTTCACCGCATCTTAAAATACCTTATTGAAAGCGAACAAATTATTAAAATCGGATCTGCGCCCAGAACCTTTTATAAGCTTAGAGAGAAAACCGAAGGGATCCGGGTTTTGGCACTCAACCAGGAAAATACAGATTACCTGGAAAAGTATTTCATGCTTATTACAGAAACAGGCACAAAGCTAATTGGGATTGAAGCATTCCAAAGCTGGTGCCGGCGTCGAAATCTTCCATTTGAAAAAACGGTGAAAGAATACATTCTAACCAACCAGAAATATTTAAATTATTATCATCCCAATGGACTAATAAGTGGACTTGTTAAACTGAAGGGAACAAAGGGATTTGATCAAATCGGCCTGGATGAAATGTATTACCTTGACTTTTACGCTATTGAGAGATTTGGCAAAACAAAACTTGGAACACTACTCCATTTTGCAAAACAAGGTCAAAACCAAAAACTGATGAATGAAATTATCGATATTATCACAAAACGTGTTTACAATTTTGTTGCTGAGAATGGCATTGATGCGGTGGGGTACATACCACCAACAATCAAGCGTGAACTTCAAATAATGAAAGTGTTGGAGCGGAAACTAAACCTTCCACTGCCTCATATCAAACTGGTAAAAGTTACGGGGGATATAGTTGTCCCACAGAAGGCGCTTAATAAAATTGAAGATCGTATTAACAATGCACGGTTCAGCATCATTGTCCAGGAAGATCGAAAATTTGAAAACGTTCTTTTGATTGATGATGCAGTGGGATCTGGTGCAACCATGAATGAAACTTCCATCAAACTTAAATCAAAGAAGGTGGCCACCACAGTAACAGGTTTAGCAGTCACTGGAAGTTTTAAAGGTTTTGACGTGATCCAGGAAATTTGAAAGTTTTGATAAGTTACAGAGGATATTGAAACAATTTCCAATAGTTTTTGTCACCATTTCCAGGCAAGTTATTTATAAACGGCCCTGGATTCTCTAACAAAATGGTCGTTTGTAAGACCCATTTGATTTTTGTACATTGAGATTTGATTCTAGTAGAGAATGTCTTCAACCCGCCAACTTGCAGCTATAATGTTCACCGACATCGTCGGGTACAGCGCTTTGATGGGGCAAGATTCAAACAAGGCCCTGTTGCTGGTACGCATCAGCAAAGACATCCAGAAACCGCTGGTGGAGAAACACAACGGCAGGTGGCTTAAAGAGATGGGTGATGGCGCCATGGCTCAGTTTGGAACGGCCCTGGATGCGGTTAACTGCTCGATAGAGATTCAGGAAACAGCACGTGCGAAACTCGATGCAAAGTTGAGGATAGGCATTCACCTGGGGGATATCACCGTTGAAAATAATGACATCTATGGCGATGGAGTAAATGTGGCCTCACGATTGGAGTCCATTGCTGACCCGGGAGGAATTTATGTTTCTGATGCTTTTGAAAAAGCTATACGTGGTCAATCCGACATTCAGGCGAAATACCTTGGAGAGAGCCAGCTAAAAAATGTGGATTATGGCGTAAGGACTTACGCACTTCAAGGGGTTGGGCTTCCTGTTCCTGAGATCAAAGTAGATCAGAAATTGAAGGGTCACTTTTTAGCGGAGTTGCAAAGGCGCGGTATTCTACGAGTTGTAGCTACCTATGTAATTTTATCATTGCTTCTGCTTCTGGTACTACCCTATGCGGGGTCACTGATAGAACTGCCAACGTGGTCAGCAACTGTGCTACATAGTATTATCCTTGTGGGCTTTCCTATAGCCCTGTACCTGGCATGGAATTACGAGCGGAGTCCTGAAGGATTTGTAAAAACTACTTCTCAGCAGTCATGGCAAAATCCGTTCTCCACAAGTAAGCGAAAACCTCTTACGAGCAACTCAATTATTCTTGGATTGATATTGGTTATAATTTTCATGTACGCTTATCCCCAGTTGTCAAGCCCTTCCGAGAACACTGGAACTGGAAAGGAAGTCACATTCGATGACACCTCCATTGCTGTTTTACCTTTCGTTGATTTAAGCCCCGAAGGAGATCAGGAATACCTTGGCGATGGGATTGCTGAAGAAATCATCAACGTCCTGACCAGGATTGAAGGCCTCAGGGTAATTGGGCGGACTTCATCATTTTCCTTCAAGGGTCAAAGAACTGATTTAACGACGATCGGTAACAAACTGGGAGTCGGGACGATACTGGAGGGTAGTGTACGCAAATCAAATAATATTATTCGGATAACGGCCCAGTTAATTAATGCCGAAGATGGCAGTCATTTATGGTCTCAAACATTTGAAAGAGAACTTGAAGATATATTTGCTATCCAGGATGAGATTTCAGGGATGATCGCTGAAAAGTTCGAATTAACATTGACGCTGTCACGAGAGGAGTCCCCGCCAACCCGGAATATTAATGCCTATGAAATGTACCTCCGGGGTCGTCAATCATTTGCCAAAGGACTGGTAGGAACTAAAACGGGTGTTGATTACCTGGAAAAAGCCATAGTACTTGATCCCTCATTTCTACAGGCCTATTCAATTTTATCAGAGGCGCATTGGGCTATGGGATTGTATAATCTTGCCGATCCGGCTGAGTCCTACATTCGCGCCCGAAATGCAGCTTTAAAAGTCATAGAGATCGATCCTGAATCTTATGAAGGATATAACAGATTGAGTTGGATCAATTTTGCTGTTGATTGGGATTGGACAGCTGCCTATGAAAACTATTACAAAGCGGTGGATCGCGGATTACCTCATCCCGATCAATATTATGCATATTATCAGGCCATGCTTTATAGTAGTAGTGAGTCCATCACGATTATTACGCATTTGCTCGAAAACGACCCATTGTCAGTTGACTATTTGCTTGATCTGTCAAGGATGTATCTGAATGCCAGACGATTCGAAGATGTTATTAAAAATGGGAAAAAAGTCCTGGAAATGAATCCTGAAAACAGCAGTATAAAACGTCATTTGGGCGATGCCTATTTATTTTCAGGAAACCTTCCCCTGGCTTTGAAATTTCATGGTGAATTGTTAGAAAAGGATTCGACTTACACACCTTACAGTTATATAGGAACATTGGTTAGAATGGGTCGGGAGGAAGAAGCATGGCAGGTATTTCATAACCTCCCAAAATCTGTAACTTCTACAAAAATCGCCATGTGTTATATCCACCTTAATGAATTGGATAGCGCTTTTATATACCTTGACAAAGCCTACGACGAAAAAGACACCTACATGATTTTCCTAAAAGGAGAACCTCATTTTGATCTGATTAAAGAAGATCCGAGGTATTTGGCCCTTTTGAAGAAGATGAACTTTCCTGAAGACTGAATTCGGACATCCTTGTTTATTCAATCCAGAACAATTCTACAATTAATAAACGTTCAACAGTTGGGTGCGGCTGGGCGTCCACGCCCGGCGTGGCAATACTGAAGGTTTGGGCGATAGCCGGCCTCCAAAATGTCCAATTTTGATAATAAATAGAAGATT
>CAZONK010000015.1:0-1871 GCA_964581095.1 uncultured Roseivirgaceae bacterium | reverse complement strand
AGAGTAAGTATCAGGGTATTGATTCCAATCTAATAGTATAAAAACCCTGAACAATTTGATTCATTTGCAGGTATTTTGGAATTTAAACAATTATCAAGAATACCTTGAATTCCCGATCCAAGTATCAGTCATTTCGTACTACTACACCTTCTTTCATCACGAAGTGCACACTTTTTATATTTTCAATATCATCCAGGGGATTATTTTTCAGTGCGATAATATCGCCCCATAGCGAAGGTTTAAGCCTGCCCCGGTCATTTTCAATGCCCATGAGATCAGCAGCATCTGCGGTCATAGTTTGTAAAATATACATTGCCGGGATACCTGCATCTTTCCAGGTTTTCAAAACTTCCAGGTTGGACTCCACCCGGTTCATCCCTTCAATATTCAGGACTATATCTGTACCGAAAGCCATTTTTACCCCTACTTCATAGGCCAATTTTAGTCGTTCAACCAACATTTCTGAATAACCAACCGCAGTTATTGAATCCATCCCGTATGCATACCAGTTTTCATAAGAAAAATCAGTACCGATAAGGTAGGTACCATGTTCTTTCATGAGCTCCAGATCCTCTTTTGATAGTCCAAAACCATGTTCAATTCCTGCGGCTCCACCAAGTATCACATTCCTCGCTGCCTCTCCACCCATTACATGTGCGGTAACCTTGAGCCCTCCTTTAGCCGCCTCTTTTACTGCAGCTTCAACTTCATCACGATCATAGTAATAGTTGAATTGGTCGGCAACAAGTTTGATGGTAGTGGCACCGAAGTAAATGTTTTTTCTGACTGCTTTTTTCACCTCATCAGGAGTATCTGCATCGATGTAATCGTGCAACCAGAAAAACTCGTTTTCAGGACTTACGTTAGCGATTTGTCCACCATAAGGAGCAATGATCTTACCAGCATATATAATCGTAGGGCCCTGGAGCCAGCCTTTGTTGATTCCTTTGATTATGTCGGCAGTAACGTAATTCGCGTCATTTCCAATTTCCTTAATGCTGGTAAAACCGCTTTGGAGTAAAAGTTCGGCATTGTATGCTCCCCGTAGCGCTCTGAAAGCCCCGCTTTCCACAATATATTGCTGGTGCCACTCCTGGGACCTGTATCTTATATTTTCCGTTATGTGAACATGACAATCCATCAGGCCCGGAAGTATCCAGGAGTCAGGCAGATCAATAGTCTGATCCACTCCATTCAGGTTTACTTTCGACCCAATTTCTTCAATTTTGCCGTTTACAATCCTGATTGAATACTGGTCGTGGACCTTACCCGACTCGGGATCAATCACATGACCGGCATTTATTAGAATTGTTTGAGAGTAGGTACTGAAAGCCGGAAACAGAATTATTGCCAACAGTGCAATGTATTTGAAAAGATTTACTAAGGGCATTTTTTTTTATTTCGTGAATATTCAAGTTAGCGGATGGAATGGTAATAATCAAATCTTCACCTGATGTAGAAGATGAGGTGTCTCCGTTTCGTGCAGAAATAACATATTTGTTTATCTTGCAAGATGGACACAACTTACCAACTCACTACTTACTCCCCCGACTATCTTGAAAAACAAGTGGAAATTGGGGAATTTAATTTTAGTCAATGGCTAGGCGCAAGGCAAAGCCCTATCGAAAGGCTGCAGCAAGTATATTCTGCACCTGATTTTGATCCTGGAACAAGATTTTATGCGCTAAAGGATGGCGAAGTGATTGGATATCTGCCATCCAAAATAAGAAAAGGTGGTACAGAAGCGGACCTCGAGTTTCCTTTGCTGGCAGCAGGGTTTGAGGATGCGGAAGAATCCCTCATGGATTACGCCTTTGAGCAATTGAAATCGAAGGGGGTGTCCACTGTGATTTCGAGAGTATCCGATGCAT
>CAZONK010000014.1:0-28546 GCA_964581095.1 uncultured Roseivirgaceae bacterium | reverse complement strand
TGGCCACAAGCTGCGTCTATATCTTTTCCCCTGCTTTTCCTGACATGCACATTCACTCTGTGTTTTTCCAGATAACTTCTGAATTTTTCGGTTGATTCAGGGTTAGCACGATTAAATTTTACTCCTTCTACATTGTTATATTCAATGATATTTACCTTACTGGGAACAGATCTTGAGAAATTGATGAGATTTCTGGCATCCTCAATACTGTCATTAAATTTGTTAAATAGAATGTATTCAAGGGTAATTTCATTTCCGGTCTGATCGTAGTAGTATCGCAATGCATTTTTCAACGTTTTGAGTGAATTCGATTCGTTGATAGGCATTATCAAATTTCTTTTTTCATCATCAGCAGCATGAAGGGATAGGGCGAGGTTGATTCGTGATTTCTCTGTACCAAGTTTCTCAATCATTTTAGCAACACCGGCGGTTGATACTGTAATCCGGTGCGCCGCCATATGAAGTCCTTTGGGTGAGGTGATCAGATCTACAGATTTTAGCACGTTTTGAAAATTCAGTAAGGGCTCGCCCATGCCCATATAAACAATATTTGTAAGCGATTTCCCAAATTTTTCCTGTGCCTGGCTGTTGATCAGTACTATCTGGTCATATATCTCACCGAAATCCAAATTACGTTTTCGCTCCATGAAACCGGTAGCACAGAATTTGCACGATAAGGAGCATCCCACCTGCGACGATATGCAAGCTGTTAACCGTTTTTTAGTAGGTATAAGAACTCCTTCAACAATATGTCCATCGTGTAGTTTGAATGCTGACTTTATTGTTCCATCGTTGCTTTCCTGGCTGTGATCAATTTCGATATTATTGATCACAAAATTTTCTTTCAACATCTCACGAATTCCGAGCGAAAGATTTGACATCTCATCAAAATCAACAGATGATTTTTGCCAGAGCCATTCCTGTACCTGACCGGCCCTGAATTTTTTCTCATTTCTTGATTCAAAAAAATCTACCAGTTCATTACCTGAAAGTTGCCGGATATCAATTTTCATTTATACAAAAATAATTAAGTCGGAAAACAGGTGATAAAAAGATCGAAGAAATATTATGAGAATATAATCCATTTCCCAGACTCAAAAGGTATGCAGTCCGGGTAGTATTATCCACGAAAAAGAATGCGGTACTTTGAGAACTAAATTAGCTTTCTGGTCTTCGTTGCAATGTAACAATCTGGTTTATCCAGCATCCTACTTTAAAAGTATCTCCCTCGCTTAAGTTTTCATTAAATAGATCTTCCATTGAAGGGAACTGGGATTTGGCATTGGCCATGGATTTTTGGTCACCCGATTTCTTATACATATTGTAAGCTGCAATAAATATTGCGCGGTCTTCTACCCTGCTTTCTCCTTTTTTGCATTCATTGTAACTTGTCATGTAGAGATCACCTATTACCTTGTACGATTTTGTCCTGGCCGGATCGATTGCAACAGCCTTCAACAGGTTAGTTCGGGCATCAGATTTTCTTCCAACTTGGGCGTATTGTCGTCCAAGTTCAAAAAAAATGTCAGCTTTCTTAACATTTACATCCGTAAGTTCAAGGCATATGTGATAGTACTTCTCCGCTTCTTTAAAGTTGCTGGCCCCTGCATATTTTGCGGCTATTACTTTTGCGATACCATAGTTAGGTTCCTTTTCCTGTACCACTATGGCCGCGGCAAGAAAAATATCTGCATCAGTGCATCCTGCTGAAAGCGAAAGTCCCATTATCTTTTTAGCCATATCAAGGTCATCGGGATTTTCAGCCAACTTTTTCCCAAGGTTATCTTTGATGAATTCGCAATCAACCTTAATCATACTTGTTAACATCTTATCAACGAAATCCCTTGTCTTATTAAATTTGGCAGGATCACCCCCTTGCTCAATCTTATAATCAATGATTTCCATTACATTGGTGTACCTGTTGAGAATATCATCGTCACTTAATTCTCCTCCTGATAATTTATATCTGCGAATTACATCCATATAAGCTACCAGGTTCTGGGAGCCAATATTTTTACCATTTAGTTCAAATGCTTTTTCATATAAATCAAACAATTCCTGGTATTTTGATTGGTCATCTTTATAATACTTATATGCATCATAAGCTTTTCTATCAAGCACTTTTGCCTCATTACCAAAATACTTAATTCGAAGGTCATGCAACTCCATCACTTTCGCCTCGAAAGTTAGTTGTTCATCTCCAGAAGCATTTTTGGCCAGTTCTTTATAAATTTTAATTCCGTTTATATATAAAGAAGAGTTTAAATCAGGAGTATTAGTGAGAAGCCACTCAAGATTTTCAGCAGCATCCGCGAAATTACCTTGTTTTCTGGCATCATTGTACAAAACATTCTTCTCTTCAGCCTGAGCCTTCATCTCTTCATTATCAGGCCAGTTCCAGTTTCCCTGTCCAAATGCTGAAATTCCTCCCACAAAAAGTAAAATCGCAATTAATCTAAGTTTCATAATTTGATTATTTTCTCGTTCCCCAGTATTTCCCAAAACGGTTTTTAGTATTCAAACAAATAGAATTCTGTTTTTATAAAAACTGAATCTGCAAAAATATGAGTTTTTTGCATATTACAAAAGCACAAATTCAAATTCAAAAAAGGAAACAGTCAATCTAAGATTTCTCCTTGGAATATGACAAAATGTCCTTTAAATATTTAAAAACCAAATAATCCATGACAAAGTTTCCGGTTTTACATTTTATTTGTTGGTGGATTATTTTTTGATATAAATATACAACAGAGAAACGCAGCATTAAAGTTTGCGCAAGGTAAGGATAATTAATTATGAATTTAGATAAGTATACAATAAAGGCACAGGAGGTACTTCAAAAAGCAGCTGAAATAGCATCTGATAAAAACCAACAGGCAATAGAAACGGGACACATACTCAGAGCAATTTTACTTACTGATGAAAATGTACCTGCTTTTTTATTAAAAAAATTGAATATAAATCAAGCTCAGTTGGATGAGGGCCTTGATGAGATCATTGGAGGGTATCCTGTTGCTTCCGGACAACAACCGTATTTGTCCAATGAATCAGCAGGAATGTTGCAGCGGGCGGAAAAATACCTGAAAGAATTCAGTGATTCATACATTGCTGTTGAACACCTGTTATTAGGGATTCTTGATGGGAAAGATAAAACGGCACAAACATTAAAACAGTTGGGCCTCACAAAAAAAGAACTCCTGATAGCAATTCAGGAGTTGAGGGGTGGTCAAAATGTAAATGACCCAAATGCAGAGTCGAAGTATAAATCATTGGAAAGGTTTTCGAAAAACCTGAATGAGCTTGCGAAAGCAGGAAAAATTGATCCTGTTATCGGACGCGATGATGAAATAAGAAGGGTGTTACAGATTCTTTCACGCCGGACAAAAAATAATCCAATGTTAATTGGGGAGCCCGGTGTTGGAAAAACTGCCATTATTGAAGGGATGGCCCAGCGGATTGTTAATGGGGATGTTCCTGAAAACCTAAAATCAAAGACACTAATCTCACTGGACATGGGTTTATTGGTGGCCGGAGCAAAATACAAAGGAGAGTTCGAAGAACGATTGAAATCTGTTATTAAAGAGGTAACGGATTCAGATGGAGGGATTATCCTCTTCATTGATGAAATTCATACATTAATTGGAGCTGGATCTGGAGGTGATGGTGCAATGGATGCCGCCAATTTGCTTAAACCCGCGCTGGCCCGGGGGGAATTACATGCTATTGGAGCAACTACATTAAAAGAGTACCAGAAATATATCGAAAGGGACAAAGCTCTTGAGCGAAGATTCCAGACTGTAATTGTGGATGAACCGAGTGTTGAGGATTCTATTTCGATTTTGAGGGGAATAAAAGACAAGTATGAATTGCACCACGGAGTTCGTATCAAAGATGACGCGGTAATTGCTTCGGTAGAACTTTCACACAGGTATATTTCTGAGAGACATCTACCTGATAAAGCCATTGACCTGATGGATGAAGCCGCTGCAAAGATACGGATTGAAATTGATTCACTTCCTGGGGAGCTTGATGAGTTGGAACGAAAGATCACGCAACTTGAAATAGAACGTGAAGCAATTCGTCGTGAAAAAGACGCTTTCAAGGAGGAAAAACTAAACAAAGTGCTTTCAGAACTGAGCGCTAAACGAAACGAGTTAAGAGCAAAATGGGAAAATGAGAAATCCGTAATCCGTAGTATCCAGGCTGTGAAAGAAGATTTGGAAATGCTTAAAATGGATGCTGAACGAGCTGAAAGGTCGGGTGATTTAGGGAAAGTTGCTGAAATCAGGTATGGACAATTGGTTCAAAAAGAACAGGAACTGGAGGTTCTTAAAGAGGAAGTAAATGCGCAACAAAATGAAAACCCCCTTCTGAAGGAAGAAGTGGATAGTGAAGATATTGCTGAAGTAGTGGCTAAGTGGACGGGTATTCCCGTGTCAAAAATGCTTGAAAGTGAACGGGAGAAATTGCTTCATCTTGAAGAAGAACTTTCCAGAAGGGTTGCCGGACAGGATGAAGCTATCCAGGCTTTGTCTGACGCAGTAAGGAGAAGCCGTGCAGGACTGCAGGACCCCAAACGACCAATTGGAAGTTTTATTTTTCTTGGTACTACAGGTGTGGGTAAAACTGAACTTGGTAAAGCATTGGCTGATTACCTTTTTGATGATGAGAATAATATGGTCCGGATTGATATGTCAGAATATCAGGAGCGCCATTCCGTGAGTCGCCTCATTGGGGCCCCTCCAGGATATATTGGATACGATGAAGGAGGACAGTTGACAGAAGCAGTGAGAAGAAAGCCATACTCGGTCATTTTGCTGGATGAGATAGAAAAAGCTCACCCCGATGTTTTTAATATTCTTCTACAGGTTTTGGATGATGGAAGGCTTACCGATAATAAGGGTCGTATAGCCAATTTTAAAAATACCATTATAATAATGACAACGAATATTGGTTCACATCTTATCCAGGAAAATTTAGAAAAGATCACCGATGTAAATCGTGATTCGGTCATGGAGGAAACCAAAATGCAGGTATTTGACTTATTGAAAAAATCAGTACGGCCTGAGTTTTTAAACAGGGTTGATGAATTGATTATGTTCCATCCTCTGACAACAGGGGATTTACGCAAAATTGTAAATATTCAGTATAACATTATAAAAGAAAGGCTTGAGGAAAATGGTATAAAAATTGAAATTTCTGAACGCGCGCTGGATCAATTAGCTAAGTGGGGATATGATCCTCAGTTTGGAGCCCGACCATTGAAGAGAGTATTACAACGGCAAATTCTTAACGAACTTTCCAAGGAGATTCTTTCTGGCCTGGTACATAAGGAAAGTGTTGTTGGAATTGATATTGATGACGATGGAAAAATCAATTTTATGAACCTGGATAATGTGGAGCTTGCTTAACCCCTGATGTTTACAATCAGGATTCAGACCGCAAGCGTCTGAACCTGACATAAATAATTGACAATCAAGTGATTTCAATTATTTATCGTCATTAGTTATGACAAAGTCATGCTATCCGGGTTAAGCTGGGGATTGGAATTGTTTTTATATCCGAACACCTAATACCAGTGTATCATCCGTCTGGGGATGTTTCCCTTTCCACTCTTTAAATACTTTTTCAATGATGAATTTTTGCTCAGTAAGTGTTTGATGCTGCATACTTTCAAATAAGCTGATCATCGATTCACGCATAAACTTTTTGCTAGCATTGCCTCCGATTTGGTGCTGAAATCCATCCGTTGCAAGGTAGATCATGTCATCATTAGAAAGCCGTATATGTGAGGATGAATAGAATTTATCACTAAACAAGGAATCCGCAATTGGAAATTTATTTCCTTCAACAATATGTATTTTATCCAGGTGGATATATATCAAAGGAAACCCTGCCCCGGCGTATTCAATTTCCTTTGTTTCATTTATCAGTCCTACCACCGCAATTTTAACACCATTGATGGTTTCTGGTTGCAGGTCAGTTTGCTTAAAGCTGAATTTTAGTTTCTGATCCAACATAGTTAGCACCATCGAGGGTGCTGTGATTCCACTATCAAAAATTTCACTGAGATGTTGATAGGCTATTACGGTGGAATATGCAGCATCAGTACCATGCCCCGGACAATCTAATATGGCAATCAATGTATTCGTTGCTGTTGAAAACACCACATAAAAATCTCCGCTGATCGTACTCTTGGAAACCTGGTATGTAAAAGAATTTTTGAGCCTTTTATGCGCCTTTACAGGATCAGGTAATAACGAAAGTTGAATATGTCGCGAGTACCGTGTATTTCTCTGTTGGTATTGTTTTGTATTTTCAATCTCAAGAGCGTATCTTCTGAGTTCGCCATCCTGGCGTTCCACGAGATCTGAAAGTCGTTGCAATTCATGATTTTCATCCTCAGTTTTTTTACCAGAATTCCGCTTTCGGGCATACCGGTTGTAAAGCAGTATCGCAGCGATCAAAATAATCCCCCCCAAACCAATTTTTAGTGCAATCAATACTTGTTGGTAAGCATTATAATATGATTCGTTTTCGTTTTGTAAATTCCGGATCAGCTGTTTGTCCAGGTTTGATTCATTTGCAAAAATTGCGAGTTGTTCGAGGTATGCTTCTTCAAGAAGAAACATTTCTTTGTTTTTTCTGACCGCAACCTCATTCTCTTTTAGGATTGAGTACAACCTCAGATGGAGTAGGGCATTATTCGAATCGTTTGAGAGATAATAAAATTTAACCAATCGTAAATGATAATACGCTTCTTTTACAGGGTCATTTGAGTTTTTAGCCAGCGATAATCCTGATTTACTACTACTAATTGCTATAGAATAGTTTTTAAGACTGTCACTTTTGGTAATTAGACTATCAAAATATTCATAATTAGGAATTGCATTTAACCCTTCTTGTTGTAAATCTGATGAAATTTTTGAAAACAGTGGTTCAGGCTTCCAAAACACTATGAAAATGATCACAAGAATTGAGGGATTTCTCATCAATTATAAATATATAATCATTTTTAGTAGTGGCTTAATTTGCCAATGGATATTTCAAAAATAAATCAGTTTACAGAGTTTATTCAATGTAACCTTCCTCTGTACCAAAAAGTTTAACGATTTGTCTTTCTGTTTTCTGATTTGAAATCAGAATGAGGTAGTCACCTTCATTTACAGTTATAGAACCTTCAGGATTTTTTAATAGGGTGCGCTTTTTGTTCTCCCCCACTTTCACGATTCCAACAAGTATGGCATTGCATTCCTTTTTGATATCATGGTATAATTTGGTATAATATTGTCCCAGGTAAGGGTTGTTTTGTAGTATCTGAAATTCCTTCATATCATAATGGTCATCACTTTCTGCATAAGACATAATCTCTTCACTGTAAGAGGCTACATCAGGTTCAAAAATATAGCTGGCAATGAGTTTGGAAGCTAGGGCAGTTTTAGATACTGCATATGTTACTCCAGCCGCCAGGAATGTGTCTTTCAGGTTGGGATTATCAATGGTAACTATATACCGAAGTTTATTATAATGCTTTTTGATATTAAGAAAGAAAACAAGTTTTTCCGTATCATCATCAAGATTTATAAAGACGATGGAAGATTCACTAATATTTACTTTTTCGAGTACATCAACATTTGAAATATCAGAATATAAAGTAAAAACATCTGTTGCTGAATAGATCTCTCGAATCAGATCAATATTGTTTTTTTCCCTTGTAACAATGGCTACTTTTTTGCCGGCAGCTACCAGCTGATCAGTTACCATTTTCCCAAATGATCCCCAACCTAAAATCACTGAATGTCCTTTAAATTTCATACCGTAATAACCCATTTTTCTGTTTTCAACTATTGTAGAGATAAGAGTTGTTATTCTACCAATAAGAATAGCATAAAAGCTAAGACTTACCATTAGAAATACAAATCCAATAATCCGGCCTCCTACTGTCACCGGATAGGTATCGCCAAAACCAACCGTAGTAATCGTCACAACTGACCACCAGACGGCATCAAAGAAATTCCTGATCGTTGCACCATCAGCTAGCTCTTCAAATTGTAATAACTGATAAAGAAGGAGAAAATAAATAGCCAGGGAGATACCAACTATTAGAATGATACTCCTAAAATTTATCCGTCCTTGATTTCCAGAACTACTCAAATTTTATTCGTTTATTATCATAATATTCTCCAGGATATCTTCCCCAAGTAATTTATCACTTGCATTTACGTACCAGGCCCTTGATTTGGGAATAGTAAATAATCCAGCCCCCATACTATCTTTTAGTACGATATATTCACCATCATTTTTTGATTCATCATGGTAAAATCGATAGCCTGTGATGGCGAATGATTTAGGATCAAAATAAAAATACCATGTATCCGAACCCACTTTGGGGTCATAGGTTACTTTTACCGCAATGGAATTGCTCCCATTGAATGTATTCTCATTTGCTTCCGTGTGAATGACCGTACCTTCATCTTTTAGTTTCATAGGCATACCCCAGAGATAAGTATAATAGTTCCTGAGCATCGTGGTTCTCCCACAATTTAATCTGAATTTTTCCTGTTCCTCCTCGCTGAAATTTTTATTAAAATTCAATAACTGATTACATTCGCCATTTTCTATAATATAACAGACGGAATGTCCATCAGAATGACGGACAAGATTAAAATATGCATTTGAATTATCAATCTCTACAAGACTATTCCTGTCATCTCCATCGGGGCGGGTTTCCTTCAGGTCCAGTATAACATGGACATCTTGCCATTTCCCTTCCGGGTCATGGTATTGAATTGATTTTTCAACGACCTCCGAGCCTGTAAGAGATTGTGAATTAACCAGGTGAATTGCACCGAACAATGCAAATAACAAAAAATACCTTTTCATTCAGGTTAGACAGATTTTATTTTAAATGTAATTCTTTTTTTTTAATGAAAAAAAATATTGGAAGAATGTAACCTTTTACGAAACTTGTCGTACTTAACAATATTGGTACGAACTAATTCGTAACAAACTATGAAAAAGACACAGAACCAAAGTCCAAAACCTACGGATGGAGAACTTGAAATCCTTCGTATCATCTGGAAGAATGGGCATTGTACAGTAGCCCAGGTAAATGAAGTTTTGCAAAAGGTTAAGGATGTGGGGTACACCACAACGCTGAAACTGATGCAAATAATGCATTCAAAAGGATTGTTGAGCAGGGAAAAGACTGGAAAAAAACATACTTACACAGCAGAGGTCTCACAGGATGATACCAGAAAGCAGGTAGTTGACCGTGTTATGGATGTATTATTTCATGGATCAGCGATGGAACTGGTAATGCATACATTGGGAAACAGTAAATCAAGTTCTGAAGAAATTACAGAAATCAGGGAATATCTCAAAAGACTGGAAGGAGGTAAAAGTGACGAATGAGCTTGAGCCTTTTATTTCAATCCTGGGATGGACCTTGTTAAATTCAATTTGGCAGTCAGGGGTTATTGCGTTTGCTACCTGGTTACTATTTCGTATAGAAAACAAGGTATTTAGTACTGAAACCAGGTATTACATCTCAGTTATTGCAATGCTGGGAGTAATTGTGTGGTCAATAAATACTGCCTGGACAAATGTTGGATCAATACAAAGTGGATTGAATGATGTTTCAACTTCATCGGGATTTGCAATGAGTATTGATTTTCAAAATATAGAATCGTCCTTTTCATTTACAGCATTGCTTGATATCATGGATCGATATCTCGATTATTTTGTGTGGATATGGTTTGCAGGGTTTATCATTTTCACAATGCGAATGGCGGGTGGAATTGGGCATCTGCGAAGAATCAGAAGAACTTCGTTTCCTCTAAATGAGCTGACAAATCTTGTTGACAAGTTTTGCGTTAAAATGAATGTTAAAATCAAAGTGCAAATTGGAGAATCATCTAAAATCAAGGCTCCAGTAGTAATTGGGCACATTAAGCCAATCATTTTGTGTCCTGTTGGATTTGTAACAGGACTACCAATCGATCAAATCGAGATGGTGATTGCACATGAACTGGCACACATACGAAGAAATGATTTTCTTGTGAACATCCTTCAAAAGATTGTAGAATCCATTTACTTTTTTAATCCCTTTATTTGGTGGATATCCAGTCAAATAGGTATCGAAAGGGAAGCAGTATGTGATGATGAGGTAGTCAAATTAACGACTGACAGCAAAACATATACTGAGGCTTTACTGAGTACATATAAGTATGCCAATTCCGCCCCATACTTTGGAATTGGGATTACAGGATCAGGTAAGAACAAACTATTAAACAGGATCAAAAGAATAACAATAAATAAAATGGAGAACAGATCGAATAGTAATTTGGTACCCGCTTTTTTACTGGTATTATTTATAGCAGGTATAATATGGATGCAAAACAAAAACCAATTCAGCAAAGACCCTATATTGGTTACAGAAGCATCTTTCAGCCAATTTATAGAAAATAACCCAGAAGTTGTACCTGTAGGATATCATGTGGAAGGTATCAACAGGAGCGCATGGCTCAAGACGTTCCCGAAAATTGAACGTCAATTGAATTCTGACAAAGTAGTGGTCCCAATAGAAGCACTTGCTAAAGTAGAGGAGGAGGTTGAAGTGAATTCAATTACAGAAATTCAGGAATTACCTACTGTTCCTCAATTCTCATTTGATGTTGATACTGTTCCTCCACCTCCACATCATTTTAAGGATATGGGAAAAGCTATGAAACATCTGGAATTTATGGAACAGCAGATAGCGAAATCCCTGCAACAAATTGAACAAATGGATTGGCAAATGGAGGAATTTGCAGAGCAAATTAGAAAACAATTTCAGAATATGGAATTTGATTTGGACCTTGACATTGATCCAGTTTTCGACTTCGACTTCGATATGGACCTGGAGCAATTTGAAAGGGAGCAGGAAGAATTTCGTGAACAATTTGAGGATCTACAGGGAGAGTGGCAGGCTCAATTAAAGGATCAAATGCGTGAGCTAAGTGAAAGTCTAAAAAACCTTCCGGATATGGAGCAAGAGTTCAAAAGGATGGAAGAGGAGATTAAGGAGGATACAAAGCATCTCCGCGAGTTCGAAGCAGCTTTAAAAGAAGAGCTGGTCAAAGACGGTTATATCAGCGAAAATGAAGAGGTAGATATAATATTCAATGATGAAGAGATAAAAATTAACGGGGAAAATATAATAAAGAAGGATTTAGAAAAATACCAAAAGATAAGAATGAAGTATTTTCCAAGTGATGAAGGGCGTTTCAGGTACAGGGAGTAAAATAAATGGTTCTAAATGAATTACTGGTCTCCATCAAAGGACTATGTAATTTGTAAGTAATTCCCTCGATGATTGTTAGATTAATTTAAACACAAATCGTTCAAATCAACTGCACATCGGTTTGCACCTCCAGTAAAGCCGGGCCGCTATGATCCATTAATTTTTGAATGGCTTCATCCAAATCATTACGATTAGTTACTTTTAGTCCAAGGGCGCCACAACCATTGGCATATTCTGCAAAATCAGGATTTCGCAAATCGGTAGCCCACACATTCAGATCATCTCCCCTTTGTTCTTTAGATATTTTGCCCAGTTCATTGTTATTTAAAATAATCGCTTTGATATTCATGTTGTATTTTACTGCAGTAGTTAGTTCTGCAAGGTACTGGCAAAAACCCCCATCCCCGGCAACAGCAATCACAGGTCGCTCATTTCCAACGGCAGCCCAGGCGCCGAGTGCTGCAGGGTATGCAAATCCGATTGAGCCAAGGTATCCGGACATCAGAAATGAATGGGCTTTTGATTCAAAATACCTTCCAAAAGAATAGGCATTATTACCAACATCCACACACATTACTGCATCCTCCGGTGCCAGCCGCGTTAGGGCATCAAATACAGCAATCGAACTGACACCTTTACCATGATCATCTTTTAACCTGTTTTGTTTCTCTTCCCTCCAGATCCTCCATCGCTCCTCAATTTCACTCCTTTGATCTACAAACCCCGTTCCAGAGACATTTTCCATAAACAATCCAACAGTAGTACTTATCTCACCCCAAACGGGAACATCCACTTTGTGAAATTTCGCCAATGCAAGCGGATCCATATCGATCTGTATCAATGGTTTTTTCGGTGTTATGCCTGTATGGTTCGAAAAAGATGCCCCAATTACTATCAATAAATCGCTCTCGTTCATAAACCACGATGCTACAGGTGTTCCGCTCCTTCCCAGAACACCACAACCCAGCAGATGGTCATCCGCGATCAGTCCTTTTGCCTTAAACGTAGTTAATACCGGGGAACTGATCCTTTCGGCAAGGGCTATGATAGCAGCCATACTTTCACGTGCGCCGTGCCCAACAATGATAACAGGCCGCTTTGCATTGTTGATTAGTTTAACTGCATTTTCAAGCGTTCTTCCGTCAGGTGAGACATTCAATTCGGGCATCCTTTTTTCAGGACCTTGTGCAGATTCTTCCACATCTACCGGAAACTTCTGAATTTCATCAGGAAAAGTAAGGTGCGAAACATCCCGGTTGATGATTGCATGCTTGATAGCCAGGCTCATCAATTCCGCATGCTTGCTGTCTTTTTGCACACGATGGTTAAAATCAGCTACCGTCTGGAATGCCCGTACCAGATCAAGCTCCTGGAAATTACCCGTTCCTACAACCTGCGTTGCCACCTGACCGGTAAGTGCGAGGATGGGTGCCCGGTCCACTTTCGCATCCCATAAACCTGTGAACATATTGGTGGACCCGGGTCCTGCTATTGCAAAGCAGGCAGCCGGTCGGCGCATGAGCTTACCATAAGCAGATGCCGCAAACGAAGCAGCACCCTCATGGCGAATGCCATAAAATTTCAGGTTCCCTTTTCCCTCTTGTCTCCTTAATGCGTCTGCAAGGCCAAGGTTGGAATGCCCGACCATACCAAATACAGTGTTCACTCCCCAATTAACCATGGTTTCAACCATGATATCGGATATTGTTACCTCTTCCTTTTCTGCTACTTCCAGCCCTATGAAAACAGATCCATCTTCAACTTTGGTTTTGAACGAATCTACACCATCATCATAGCCGGGTACTTTCCCTGAGCATGGATTATAGTCCCATCCGTGCCACGGACAACGAAGCAAACCATTCTCGATAGACCCTTCCCCCAACGGCCCCCCCTGGTGCGGGCATTTGTTGTCAAGAATGCAATATTCACCCTCGTGGTGGGTAAGACAATAATCATGATTGTTTGCAGTTACGGTCATAACCCTTCCTTCCGGGAGGTCACTGGTGTTTTCAAGAACTTTAATCCAGGTAAGTTTTTCCATATTAATCGAGAAATTGTGATTTTCGGATTTTAACAGATCGAAAAGAATAAATAGTAAGTAGTATCAATGACATAAAAATTAAAAGTACGCCTACTGCAATTATTAAAAATCCAGCGGTTTCAGAAATATTGATAATATTTATTAATCCCAGAGTAATTCCTGCCAACGTAAATAAGCCAGCACTTACATATAATCCTACAAGGGCTTTGTTAAGGAGGTCCATCTGATTAATTTTTTTGAAAATCAGTTCTCTGTTATTTTTGTGATTGTGGTGTAAATGATCAATTTCTTCAGACAGCGAATTGATCAGGTTTGTTGTTGACAAAATTAATAATCCTACACCGGGCAGGATTGTCATCGGGAATATCCATGATTCCATAGCGTATTTCTGTTTTACAAATTTCTAAACTACCACACTTATCGATTGGTTCCCAAAAGCTATATTTATTTCAGACCTGATGCAAGGCTGAAATTCCCAAAAAAGGATTTATTCCGGATATCGTGGAACCGGAAATAATACGGATGCTATTCGAATTGATTTGCAGTACATTCCAGTTATCTACCTTTGAGTATTCACCCTTCATATCCACGGGCATTCCAACATATTGCGCATGATTATTTTTTTTGCCGTTGGGTTCCGTGATAAAATAGTAATTTCTATACGAATCAGAATTATTGGATAATACCAGGAATGGAGGTATCCCACCCGTAATACATGGGACTGCACAGGGAAAGATGTCACTTCTTGTACAGCAAAATATTGGACTCCCATCTACTTTTTCTTTATGATCTTTGATAAGAACACAGGCCAAAGCAATATACAGCCCGGGTAAATCAGGATCCAGAAGCCTTTTGATGCTCCTTTTGTATTTGGATCGATTTTTTTTGCAGCAACCAGGGCAAAATATAAGCTAAATCCCAGACCTATAACTGAATAGGTAAAAACAGTGATGAGCAAGATATCAATTATTTGCATGAGTGTAGATGGACATAATCTTTAAAATTAAGGATAATTGTGTCAATCTTATTATATTGAACTACCAAATAAATCTTAAAATGGAAATGAGTGAACTGGTAAATAAAGTTAAAAAATATACAAAGAGGCTTTTAATTTTTATTGTAATTGTTGGTTTCCTCATTCTTAGCTTTTTATATTTTGGCACCTACAGTACTGGCGACCGGGCCGGGAAGGTGATGAAAATCAGTGAAAAAGGAATGATATTTAAAACGTATGAAGGCCAAATAAATATGGAAGGATTTGGTGCAGTCAGAAGTGAGAATATATTCTCGCAAACTTTCGAATTTTCAGTAGAAGGCGACAGGAACGACATTATAGAAACACTCCAGAAAGCCATGAGTGATGGAAAACGCGTAAATATTCATTACATCGAGCGGTACTGGAAAATTCCCTGGCGGGGTGATTCAAAATATTTTGTTCGGGAAGCGAAGATACTGGAAAATTAGAAAGCCAAAGGCAAAAGGCCGAAAGCCGAAAGCCTTCCAGCTTCGAGCTTCGAGCTTTAGTTTTTTACCGCTTCAATTGTTGCCGACACCACGTAGTTCTCAATTCCTTTTTCAGGTGTCATGTCCACACCAATTACTGTTCCTTCTTCTCCAACACTACGGGAAGCAAGGAAAGCGTCAAATCCGGCACCACTGCCCAGGTCAAGTACTGTTTCTCCATTCCTTAAAGAAGCAATCGCCTGGGGGTTACCACAACCCAATCCCATGTTAGCCCCTTCAGGTACATCCGAGTATTCTTCAGCGGTGTATCCTAATGTTTTGGATGTATTTTCTAAATTTTCATGGGTATCTGATCCACAACAGGAGGGGCCACAGCATGAATCATCCGCTAATGCCGTTTGCTTATATGTTTCTATTACTGCCTTTCTGATCGTGTCATTTTTTAGATCGCTCATTTGTAAGTTATTTGATTCATTCAATTGACGCAAAGATTGGTAAAAAGATGCAAATTTAAATCAGTTGCTACCAGGTTTCAAATAACCGGAAATCTCCCGCTTCTTCTCTGGAGTAAACCCAAAAATATGTACAACTATCCAAATCTGGTTTCTTAGTATACTTCAATATTGCTATTGGAAAAATTACATTTATAGCTTGATTTTTGCAAAAAAACAAATACCTATACAAAAAATATACTATCGTTCACAAAATATTCACCGGTGTTCACAAAATATTTACCAGTGTCCACAAAAATGCCTGATTCCTGATTTTTTATTTTCATAGTTTTAAGTATTAATTACTAAATAAAGAACTATGAAAAAATTACTACTTCTATTTTGTTTTGCACTTTTATTTGAGCAAAGTTATGCGCAAAAATGGGATGCTACATTCCAAGGTACAACCTATAATGGATCTCCTTTTGCAGGCAAGAATATTATAGAGTATAATGGAGATTTATATACGGCTGGGGGGTGGCATTCTACCTTACAAACTTACATTGCTAAATGGGATGGCACTGCTTGGACACCTGTTGGAACAGGTTTTTCCGAATATGGTGCATACCTGAACCCAGGTGGAATATTTGCCCTTGAAGTATTTGGTGGTGAATTATATGCTGCTGGTTGGTTTCAAATAGATATTGGGGGTACAAATCATTATAATTTAATCAAATGGAATGCCGTATCTGAAGCTTGGGAGCCTGTTCCTGGGTTTCCTAGCACGAATTTAACAATGAGAGTCTTTGATCTTAATTTGTATAATGGAAACTTAATGATTGGTGGACAATTTTACGGATTTTTTGGTGGGGCAGTAACGATTCAAAATATTATAGGTTATAATGGTACCAACTGGGTGCCATTTGAGCAAGGTTTTAGGCAAGGGGCTGTCTTCACAATGGAAGTCCATAATAATGAGCTTTACATTGCAGGTAAATTTGAAATAAACGTGGCCACAAATGCCTATGTTAACAAAATGGTAAAATGGGATGAAAGTAACGGGGTTTGGGATGCTACTAGTCCATTCCAATTATTTAATAACAATGAGTCCATTAAAAAAATCAAATCTTATGGCAACCACCTTTATCTATCAAAACTTAGAGAGGATGGGAATAGTTGGTTTTTTAAATTTTTTAGATGGGATTTGAGTACTGAGGTTACTGAGATAAGTTTAGTACCAGGAACCACACTTTCATACGTAACCAACGTTTATGATATGATTGTATTTGATGGAAATTTAATAGTTGCAGGACAATTCTGGGATCAACAAACTGGTTATTCTTCTCCTATACAAATAGAAACTTATGACGGAACAAGTTGGAACAAAGCCTTGATAGGAGGAGCTAGTGCAAGGGCATTAGCTGTCTATAATGGTAAACTTACAAATGGCACATTATCATACCAAGACCCAAGTGCAGATTTCATGGCTGATAATGCGTATCCTTGTGTGGGAGAGTCTGTCACTTTTAGCTTTACCGAAACATCTACTAATCCTATTACTTCGTTTACTTGGACATTTGAAGGAGGCACACCAGCTACTTCTACGGATACTGCTCCAGTTGTTACTTGGGCTGCAAACGGAAATTATAATGTATCTATAGAGGTTACTTCAGCAGATGGAACAAATACCATTACCAAAAATAATTATATTCGACTTGCCAACGACATTAACATTACTACTCAGCCTGTGGATGTAATTGAATGTGAGGGAGGTAGTGCTAACTTTTTTATAATAAAAGACTTTGGAAATAACACGACCATGCAATGGCAAGTAGATAGTGGAACTGGGTTTGTAGATATTAATGGAGCTACAAATGCAAGTTATACACATCCTTCTCCGCTTGATAATAATGGGTTTAAATTTAGATGTAAAGTAACCAGGTGTGATAACATTGTTTATAGCGATGAAGCACTTCTAACCGTAAGTGAAGTCCCTGAAGTTATTCAACAACCAGTGACTCAATATGTTTGTGAAACTGGTAATGCTGAATTTGGAGTGGATGCAACTATTTCAACCGGTACAATAGCATACCAATGGCAGTACAGGAAAATAAGCGATGGTACGTATTCTGATTTAGCAGATGGGGGTGTCTATGCTGGAACTACCACCAAAACACTAACCTTAACCGGTGTAGATAATACCCTTGCAGAGCTTTACGACAATGACAATAGTGATGGGCAAACTGTTGCTTTTTTTAAATGTTTAATTTCTGCAAATGGATGCAACTCATTAGCTGTACCAGCAGTTGCGTTATCAATATACGATCCTCCTACGGTAACATTACAACCTGTAGATATTGACGGGGTATGTGATTATGGTTCTGGTGTTAATACCTTTTTCGAAATAAATTCCTCTGTAAACGCTACATACCAATGGCAAGTTAATGATGGGTCTGGTTTTGTCAATATTATTAATGATGTCGTTTATTCAGGTTCAAATGTAAAAAAACTTACACTTACAGGTGCCCCTTTTACAATAAGTGGTTATCAATACCGCTGTAAAGTAGGGGCTTGTACTACACCAATATATTCAGATGCTGCAACATTGTCGATTGATGCACTACCTATTATTACACAACAACCAATACGTGCAAATATTTGTGATGGTTCGGATGCAACCTTTACCGTTGAGGCAACCGGCACTAATTTAACGTATCAGTGGCAGGTTTCTACCGGTTCTACTTCTAATAATGCCTTTACAGATATTACGGTAAATGATGCTACTTATTTTGCTTTTGATGGTACATTAGATATATCAGGATCAACAATGGCTATGAATAATTACAGGTATCGATGCGTAATTACAAGTAGTGCCTGTACCATCAATTCGGGTCAAGGTGATTTAAAAATTTATTCGTCACCAACCATAGCCAGTAATACCCCTGTTTCAGCACTCACGGTGTGTGATGGTGGTACTACGATACTTAGATTGACTACCAGTGGTGCTACCAATGGCTTTTCGGCAGGTGTTATAAGTTTCCAATGGCAATCCGATTTGGGCATAGGTGTTTTTGGAGATTTGTCTGATGATATTTATTTTTCTGGTACAAATTCAAATACATTAGGAATAGATAGTGCCGTGTATGCTTTTAATGGATATCAGTTTCGTTGTGTTATTAGAGGGTGTACTACCGAAAATGCTTCCGAACCTGAAACCTTAACGGTATTGCCATTACCAACAATTACTGAATCTCCACAGTCTCAGGAAGTGTGTTCAAATGGTTCTGTAACATTTACAGCTGCTGCAACCGGGATAGATGTAACTTATACATGGTGGAGAGATACCGGAGATGGTACTTTTTCACAAGTATATGGTCCAAAAACGACTGCCGATTACACATTTATCGCTGATAGCAGTATGGATGGCTATAAATTTAAATGTACAGCTGCACCAAGTGGCTGTACCCTTGGGGCTGAAAGCCTTGAGGCTACATTAACAATAGTTTCAGGTGCGCAAATTACAGAACAACCACAGGCACAAACAGTTTGTGCTAACACTGAAGTTACATTTTCGACTACAGCAACAGGTTCAGCTTTAATTTATAGTTGGTGGCAGGATAATGGCAATGGATCATTTGCACAGGTATCCTCTGAAAGTAATTCCCCCGATTACACATTTACAGCCAATATCAATCAAAATGGTTATTATAAATGTATTATTAGGGCACCCGGTTGTGGTAATTCAACAACTGAAAGTGAACCGGCATTATTAACAATTGGCCAAACCCAAATTTCCACTACTCAGGATCTTATCAACGTTTGTACTGGAGAATCCGCTGCTTTTACTGTTGAAGCAACCGGGGTTGGAGATTTGAACTATCAATGGTATAGCAACGGGACAGGCCTAACCGATGATAACATATATTCCGGTGCTAATACAGCATCCTTAACCGTTACCGGAGCAACTACACCTGTTACTAACTTGTTGCTTACGGTTTCAAGTGATTGCGGTAGTACTTCATTGCCCTTCACATTAAATGTTTATGGAATAGAAAGGCCGGAAATAACTCCTGATTTTGGAAATCCTAATAATCCTCAATTACAGGTATCTACAGCCTTTGCCCTTGGTGTTGATAACTTTGAATGGTTTTTGGATGGCAGTTCATATCAGAACTCGGGTTCTACTACCTCCATTACCATAGATCAGGCAGGAAGTTATACTGTAATTGCCACTAAAAATGATTGTCAATACCCCGAATCGGAAGCGTTGGTAATTGTAGTTACAGGTTTTGAAAACAATCTTTCTATTAATTCTGTTAGTTTGTACCCTAACCCTGTACGCAATAAACTTACTTTAGATTTGGGTAGCAGCTTCAACCTGAAAAAAGGAGCTCAAATTATTGTAACTAATATGAGTGGTCAGGAAGTATTTAATAGAAACTACAACTCATTGTATAACCGTAGAACTCAAATTGATATGAGTGGTTATGAAAGCGGAATCTATTTGGTTCGCGTTGTCGGTGGAGGTAAGATGGTTCAGTATAAAATAAGAAAACAATAAATTTCTACTCGTAAAAGAGTACGAGCAAAAACTTTAAAACATAAAATGATGAAATACTTAAATAAATTATTACCCATATTATTCATTGTACTGCTGTTTTCTTGCGGCGGGGATGAAAGTCCCAATCCAACCCTGGAATTAACCGCACTTGATAAAATTCAAGGCACATGGAAAATGTCTTCTGTTACAAGAGACAATGTGGATGAAAGTTCTGAATTTTCCGGTTTTTCCATAACATTTTCTCAAACCAATTATACCATTACCAATGGAGGAAATGCCTGGGTTGACATTACCGGTAGTATAGGTAATTTTGATACAGGTTCTAACGCAAGTAGCTTTCAGGTTCAATTTGCAAATACTGGTTCGGTAACAGTAAATATGGCATTCTCAGATGAAAACAAAACATTAACGATGAGTTTTACAGTGGATAACACAAGTTTTGGAATAGGAAGAGTAAGTGGTTTAGCCGGTAGTTATGTATTTGTAGTCAAAAAGTGAACTAACCTAAAATTGAAATTAGAAGATCCAATCGATGGGATCCCCCGGTCAAGTTTGCGTACTGAAGGCATGCCGGAGTATGAAATGTAAAAATAATGATATGGAAGGTACTTCCCCCATCCGTTGTAACGAATTACATTAATTAAAACGTCATTGCCCGGATAAACCTGCCTGCCGGCCCTTATGGCTTATGGCTATGAATTTTATATTTTTACTGCTTCAATTGTTGCCGACACCACGTAGTTCTCAATTTCATTATCTGGCGCCCAATCTTTAATGAACTCGCGGCTCTTATCCTTTGGCTCAATTTTTATTTGTTCAAACCCGGAATTCCCCAGCATTATTTCAATTGATGCAATTGTAGAGGCGCCCGCGATGCACCCTGAATACAATTTCAGATCATTTCTCAGATCATCTGGCAACTCAATAGTAGAAACAATATCCGAAATGGCCAGCCTTCCGCCTGGCTTTAACACCCTGTAAGCTTCGTTGAAAACCTGCTCCTTCTCGGGAGATAAATTAATCACACAGTTTGAAATGATCACATCAATTGAATTATTGGAAACAGGGAGATATTCAATTTCACCCAACCGAAAAGAGGTATTCCTGTAATTTCCAAGATCTGCATTTTTCCTAGCTTTTGAAATCATTTCGGGTGTCATGTCCACACCAATTACTGTACCTTCATCCCCAACACTGCGGGAAGCCAGAAAGCAGTCGAATCCTCCCCCACTGCCCAGGTCAAGTACTGTCTCTCCTTTTTTAAGCAAAGCTATCGCTTGCGGGTTACCACAGCCCAATCCCATATTTGCTCCTTCCGGAACATCTGTATATTCTTCTGCAGAGTAACCCAGTGATTTAGAGGTGTTCTCAAGTTTTTGTCCTGAATCCGATCCACAGCAGGAAGGTCCGCAACATGAATCATCAGATAAAGCTGTTTCCTTGTATGTTTCCATTACTGCCTTTCTGATCGTGTCATTTTTTAGATCGCTCATTTGTAAGTTATTTGATTCATTCAATTGACGCAAAGATTGGTAAAAAGATGCAAATTTATGGTTAAATTCTAAATTCGAAAAAAACGAAATCCTAAATTCGAAAATTTAAACCAAACCGGCAACTGCCAACTGCCAACTGCCAACTGAATAACTATTCCTCATAAATCACATCCCTCTCATCATTAAACCAATCCCCATACATGGGCATATGAATCTTCTCAATCTGGTTACGTTTTGTTTTGAAGGTAGGTGTAAGCAAACCATTGTCAACCGTCCAATCCTCTCTCATAACCACAGCTTTGGCTAATTTTTCAACTTTTTCCAGACCCGGATTTAAAGTGTTGATTGTTAGTTTCAAACTTTGAGAAAGGGCTTCCCTGTTTTTTTTCTTTCCTGCCTCTGAGGGTACAATAAGTGCAATGGGTTGGGGTATTCCCGTTCCGACAATACAAATAAGTTCCACATCCGGATTTTTCATAAAGTCAAGCTCGATCGGTGCCGGTGCAATGTACTTGCCTTTATCGGTTTTAAACATGTCTTTTACCCTGCCTGTGATGGTTAAATAGCCGTCATGGTCATACTCACCCATATCGCCCGTTTTTAAATACCCATCTTCATCAAAAATTTCAGCAGTCATTTCGGGTTCCTTAAAATACCCTTTGGTGAGGCAGTTGCTCTTGATGCAAATTTCATCTTCAGGCGACAATTTTGAAGTTACACCGGGAGCTAATTTACCCACTGAACCTATCTTGTTCGCCTCGGGTAAATTATAATGCGATAGAATGCAATCTTCTGTCATTCCATAGCCCTGCAGGATTCTAATCCCAAGTTTCCCATACCAATTTATTACACTGACACTAATTGGGGCAGCACCCGAAAAAATTACCCTGGCGTCGTAAAGCCCAAGCTTTTTAGCTATCTTTTTCTTTACAATCGAACCAAGTATGGGAATGCCTGTTAATCTATCAAGTTTCGACTGCGGCATTTTTGCAAGTATTGCTTCCTGAAATTTAGCATAGATCCTGGGTACGCCAAAAAACAATTGCGGTTTTGCAGCTTCCAGATCAGCAGCGAAAGTTGCAAGTGATTCAGGAAATGCAAGGGTACCACCACAAAAAATCCCTCCCATTTCTGTAATAATTCGTTCGGCAATGTGTGACAACGGCAAATAAGAGAAAAGACGCGAATGCTGCTCTATTTTTAATAAATCAATGGCAATGGTAATGACCTCGGTAAAAGCTGCCGTGGTATGCATTACACCTTTCGGTAATCCCGTTGTACCCGAGGTGTAAATAATCGAAATCAACGCGTCTTTTTGTTGTGGTGGTACTTCCGATTGAGCGTCATAGCTTTTTAGGATTTTTTCCCAGCTGGTACCCACTCCTTCGCCGTATGCTTCCACACTTATTATCGGTATATCGGGGATGCCAGATTTTTGTGATTCAAAATCATCCAGTTTCCCAATAAAAACAACTTTTGATTCGCTGTGTGTTAAGATATGATTGATCGTGTCTGCATTAAGTGTAGGATAAATAGGAATAGAAACGTGTCCTGCCATCATGATCGCCAGGTCAGCCATAATCCAATGCGCACAATTCTTTGATATCAATGCAACATGTGATTTATCAGCCAGGTCCAGTGAACCCAGGTAAGTACTTAATTTGCGTACTTCATCCCCTGCCCTTTTAAAACTGTATTCATGCATTGTACCTTCAATGGGTTGCTTCAGAAAGATGGCTTCGGGGTTATTTTCTTCCCAATGTAAAAACGCTGCGAGTGGAGAATCGAATTTTATCATGGTTATTAAGTTAGTTTATTCTGACAAGATATTTGAATGTATGATAAAATACAAATTGGAGGTTCAGATATCCCCTGGTAGTCATAAGATAGTTGAAAGACCTGATTGTATTTAGAATTTGTAAATTGGCAAAATAAATATATGTTAAACAACCATGAAGAAATTTTCAAAAGCTTGTTTTATTTTACTACTACCGATCCTTTTTGCTTGTGGATCGGAAGATGAAAAAGGGTTTAAGTTCGAAGTGAAATTGAGTGATAATATGGCCCCGGTAATTGGGGAGGGTAGACTTTTCATCATACTAAATGAGGACACTACAATAAACCCGATACAGGGAAGAGGCTGGTTCAATCCTCCCCCTACATTTGTAATCGATATCAAGGATTGGGCAAGTGGGGACCTGAAAATTATAAATCGTGGTGCTCCGCATTACCCCATTGCCCTTGATTCACTACCTGCCGGAAAATATGCCATCCAGGCAGTACTGGATATTAACAAGACAGAACGAGATTTTGCTAATGGATCAGGCAATTACTATTCCACTACCGTAGTTTCTATGATAGACCCTTCTGAGGGGTTGGTATCTATTGAACTTTCAGAGATCATGGAAGAGCGAGAGTTTGAAGAGACAGAATTTTTAAAAGAAGTGCGTGTTGAAAGTAAACTGCTTTCTGATTTTTATGGGTTTCCCATTACCATAAAAGCAGGGATTGCACTACCCGGTTCGTATTTCGAGTACCCGGAAAGAAAATATCCTGTGCTGTATATCATCCCTGGGTTTGGTGGCCGGCATTACAATATCAGTCGTTACAAAAAGCGAATGGATATGGAGGGGGCAACAGAAAAGATCTTTGTTGTACTTGATCCAGACAGCCACCTGGGGCATCATGTGTTTGCCGATTCCGAAAACAACGGGCCACGCGGTCAGTCACTTATTGATGAATTGATTCCTGCTATTGAATCTGAATACAGGGCTATCGGCACACCCGAATCACGGTTACTGACGGGCCATTCTTCCGGTGGCTGGACTAGCTTCTGGCTCCAGGTAACGTACCCTGAATTCTTCGGTGGCGTGTGGTCCACCGCACCCGACCCTGTAGATTTTCGAAACTTTCAGAATATAAACATCTATGCAGATGCCAATATGTTTTATGACAACGAGGGAAATCGTCGGCCACTTGGGCGCAGGGATGGCAAACCTGTTCTATTCTATGATACATTTTCTGAAATGGAAGAAATTTGGGGCCATGGAGGGCAGTTGCAGTCGTTTGAGGCTGTATTCAGCGAAAAAGGCCCCGATGGGAAACCCATGCAATTGTGGGACCGGGAATCAGGAACAATTGATCATGAAGTTGCTGAACAATGGAAAAAATATGATATGTCTCTTATTTTGAATACTCATTGGGAAATTATTTCACGTTCGCTGGAAGGCAAACTGCATTTATACATGGGTGATGACGATACTTTTTATCTTGAAGGGGCTGCAAAACTGATAAAAGATGAGTTGGAAACCCTGGGCAGTGATGCGGTTGTGGAGTTGTTTCCCGGTAAGGACCATGGATCACTAATGGATGAGGCTATGATCAATAGGATTGCAGATGAAATGGATTCACAGCTTGAAAAGAATGGGATATTGACAGAAATGCAATAGCTCAGGACCTAAAAACTCAATAGAAAACGCATCAATATTTTTTTTGCCACTTGTAAATCTGTGTAGAATTGATTAGATTTTAATGTGCGTTTCCTTGTGATTTTGATTGTTCTGAGTATAGGACTTCCGGTAGCATGTAATACATGTGGATTTGGTAGCGGACCAGATACGGAATTAAAAATGATCGACCAGGAAATTTCTAATGTTGAGGTGATCGTCAGCGAACCAACTTCATCCATGGATTTACGTATTACAATACGATATATACCCGAGGTTTTAGCAGCTGCTGATATTAAAAAGACATGGAAATTATATGGGGGTGCGTATGCCTGTTCTCCTCCGCCTCAGATATTTGTAAATCTGGTGGATAATATCTCAATTACCAGTAATGCGGACATTTATGATATCAAAGCAGGGGATGAGCTTATTTCGTTGTTTCAAAGAGTAAATTTTTCAAAAACAGAACCGTTGATATTCCCTGTTCAATTGGAATTGGGTGATTATTTTGTGCTGGCAATGGTGGGGCCCAAACCCTCTAATCCGGAGCACACATTTTTGATAAAAACGGAGACGAGTGACAACCAGGTATTTAAATCTGAGGTTACCGTTATATTTCAATGATTATTCTTCCAGTATTTCCAGTAACCGGTCATTTTGGGTATGCTTATAAAACCGGTCGAACTCAAGGTAGTATCCCTCAGGACCATAGCCTACAAAAGCACGGTACTTGCCTTCCGGGCCTTCTTCTAGTTTCTCAGAACGTAATTCGAAGGAATGGTTTTGCTTTACATATTCAAACCAGCCATCCAGGTCATTCAGCCAAAAGGAGAGTGTTACACCCTTATCTTCTGTAAAGGAGTGCATGCCTCGTTTTTCATCCACCAGACCAATAAACCCCGATGAAGATACCTTGTACACTTTGGCCCATCCCTGGTCAATAACCATTTGTAATCCCAGCACATTTTCATAGAACTGTTGCATACCGGCCAGGTCTTTATGATACACCCATGTAATAATTCCATTCAATTCAAGTCCATGGGATGTTTTGATACCGGGTACATTTTTTATATCCGGTAGAAACATTTCATTTTCTTTATGTTGCTTAAATGTTTCAAACTCCAATAAATATCCTTCGGGATCGATGACGACAAATCCATTGTGAGGCCCTCCCTCTTTAGGATTGTATTGATGACGGAAAGGTACTTTATTAGATTTCAAATGATCATACCAGCCAGGTAAATCGTCCGTTAACATGGCCAGGGCTACTGTTTTAGGTTCCGCTGAGGTATGCATACCTTCTGCAGCATTAACCAGGATTATAAAACCATCGTTCGATACCCGTATAATCGTGGCCATCCCGTAGTCAGCTACCAATTCAAGACCGAGGACTAACGTATAGAACCGGGTGGCTTTGGCAAGATCATCGTAATAAAGAAATACATTGGATGCTTCTATTTCAAAATCACTCATTGTTCTAAAATCTGTATTCTCAGCAAGTAGTTGGTTGATTTTTTGTGGAGAATAACTGAGCATTCGTCCAAATCTGCGAGCAATTTCTTCTTGAGCTTTTTTGTCATAAGTATCTGTATCAATCATTTGCTGCTGATCTTTTTTCAAAGTGAGATACGCATCAAGGGTATTTCCCTGGTAGATCAAAAGCACGTCTTTCCCCAGGGCAACATCTTCAGGAAAAAGATCTGTGATGATGAGATCTGATTCACGATAAATTTTGCAGTTATTTCTTTTAGCTACTTCTTCAGCCTCTTTTACAAATGCATCCATTTCGTCAGGTGTCAATGTAGCACTCAGCGCCAGCGTTTTCACCCCGGCATTCACCATTTCGGAAAAAGCACCGATACCTCCAAGTGCATATGATTTTTCGTTGATATCGAGCTTTGTCTGACAGGCAAAAAAACCGATAAGTAGAAAAGGTAGAATACGAGATGTATGCATGTTTGAAGTTTTGAGGTAAATTCTCATAAATTTTGAAATCATATATTTATGGTGATAACTCATGTAAGCTTAAACAAGTAATTAAGGTTTGGCAGGTTATTGACTATAGTTGCTTCGGAATTTTCACTTTTATAGATCAATTTTTTATTTTCGATCACAAACTGTAATATGAATGTTTCAGCTGAATTGTAAATAAAAATTCTATCAAAGAAGTTAATAGCTTCTTTGTCCAGCATTCCCAGACCCATTTCAAACCTTTCTCTGATAGTAGATTTACTTACATTATGCCCACCTTTTCGAACTCTCTCCGCTACACGTCTTATTCCAATACTAACCTTACTAAGTGCAAGAAAATACAAAGAATTTCTATAGCCCAATCCTCTTGCTTCATTTGCGAGCTGAAGATTGTATGAAGAATGAAAAGTGGTTTCATAAGCAACGGAAGAATTTGCTAAGAAAGCCGTATTAATATGTTTTTGGAAGTCATCATTAACTGACTCCCTGATTCCGTCCGTTACGATTGGGTCAAAATTGAATTTCTTCCATTTTGCATGGAATTCTTTATCCCAATCAAAAGCTTGAATTCCAAAAGGTGTGAGGATATTTTTACTTGTTGTTGATTTACCGGCGCCATTCGGGCCAGCAATAACTATAAACTCTGGAAGCAAATCAGAATTAGACTTTATCCGCAACGGGGGTTACATTAAGTTTAGATTTTTGTTTCTTTTGCTTTTTTGATGCTTTCCCATTCTTCAATGCCTGATTCATTGCCTTTTCCGCTCTAAAAGCTTCTTTAATTATTTCTGAATCCATAAAGTAAAGATACAAAATTATTAAATATTGTCATTTAGTTTCGCACACATCTACCTATTGAATACCAACCGACATACCCCTTAACAGCCATTTATAGTTTTCACAACAAATTCAAATGCATTTTCCTTGTTTAAGCGAAGAACTTTTAGAAAGGTTAACAGGTTATATTTCTATGGAAAATAAGATCATATATTTCGGGGATCCACTATGTTCGTGGTGCTACGGATTCGGAACTGAAATCACCAGGGTTATTGCTGCATTTGATGATGTATTCGACTTCGAATTAGTTATGGGAGGACTGCGTCCATTTGGAAAGGAGAAAATGTCAGAATTGTCAGGGATGTTGCGACATCACTGGGAAGAAGTGAACAAAAGGAGTGGGGCACCATTTCGATATGATATTTTAGACAATGATGAATTTGTATATGATACCGAACCACCAAGCAGGGCAGTCATTGCTGTAAAAAACCTTGCCCCTGATCGGGAATTTGAATTTTTCAAAGCAGTCCAGCGGGCATTTTACAATGAAAATAAGGATACATCTCAAATTGAGACCTATGTTCCTTTACTTGAGGAATTTGGAATTGATGAAGGCGATTTTACCACAGCATTTTTGTCAGAGGATGTAAAAGAGCAAACACGCGCTTCCTTTCAATATTCCCAGGAACTGGGCATTCGAGGGTTTCCTGCTACCGTTGTACAGTTTGAAGGTCAACTTCATCTTGTGGCCAATGGATATCTTGATGCTGATTCTTTGGAGGAAGCTATCCGGCGTGTAGCCACCAAAACGGTAGAGTAGTACAGTAATGCTTATTTAATTCAAACAGTTTTAAATTTCAATTGTTTATTGGATTAAACTCCATAACTTTGCAATCCCATTCAAAGGAATGGAACGTTATATCGCGGGGTGGTCCCGATAGCTATCGGGAGTTGGTAGCTCGAAGGAATAACGAAGCGCTAAAATACACTATATCGCGGGGTGGAGCAGTTGGTAGCTCGTCGGGCTCATAACCCGAAGGTCGCAAGTTCAAGTCTTGCCCCCGCTACACAGAAAGGC
>CAZONK010000013.1:25733-29804 GCA_964581095.1 uncultured Roseivirgaceae bacterium | reverse complement strand
AAATATACGTACTTAATTAATAATATGTTTCATATTAAAGGATATATTTCAAAAATAAAGTCGTAGAGTAGAGCCTGATTGCCTTACTTCTATTCACTACGAATATAGCAAAACAATCAGCGCCCCTTCACATGTATACCTGTTTTGCTACGAGTATGGTTTCATCGAAAGGAAAGAACACGGTAAATCAAAATACGTCTTGATCCCGTGGCAAGATTACATGAAATAACCTTGACCACTCAAACATCGGTTCAAACCTCTCTCCAGTTTCCCGAAGTATTTTTCAATCAAGGATGTCCCTAACCGTCAAACATTAATAAAATCAACAATAACGAATTTGAACACTTAAATATACGTTACATTGTAATTTATTCAAACGCTCAATTCTTTCATTCCGTAATCCCTTCCATCTTCTCCAGAAACAACATTTCAGCATAAAACTGCCAGTCAAAAGAGATGGTCTGGTTTGCCAGGTGGGAGTGGTTGTCCTGACCGAGGATATAATCTTCTGGTTTCGTAAGGACCCGTGTTTTGCTGTACACCTGCTCCAATTGCAACCGTAGTAGTTCAAATTCATCCGGAAGGCGCCTGATCAGCTTTATCGCTTCAAGTTCTTCCTGCTGGCCCGGGGCTTTATTGTACGCTTCCAACGCCAACAGTGCCCTTGCAGAAAATCGTGCCATTTCGTTTACCTGTTCATAAACCTCAAGGGTATAAATATTGCGAACAGCCCTTGATTTCATATTGGTAATTTTAGCCTCAATACTATCACACAAATTCAAAACAATCGCTGCCCGTTCCAGGCGTTGTTCATATTGGGTGGCCCATTCGCCTTTTTTATTTTTGTCAGGAAAATCAATGATTCCTTCTGCAATAGAATCATCCATCTTTTGTAAACGAATACGTTTATTACCTTTTAATAAGGCATTTTCCCAAAAGGCTACCGGCATTTCCAGTTGATCAATAAAAGCCAATTCAGTACCTGCAAGAGTGTAGGAAAATTCCCGCTGACGGTATGCGGATTTAATATCCTCTTTGGTCCTTTTATCTCCTGACCAGGTATATTCGGCAAAAGCTATGATCCCCCGCCAATACAATTCGAAATGCGGCGAGTCATCATCCCATAATGTCAATAACAGGCCGTTGAGGCCGTTGTTTATCGAGGAAACAGCAAAGGAACGGATATTATCAAAATTGCTTTCATTCTGGGGCATCAGTACCCACCGGGTTTGCCCTGCCGTAGCCCCCATTACCTGCAACCCATTGGTCCGGAACCACTCCATCGCCTTACCATTGCCTATGGCCTGGGGGGAGCTGTAATTCCATCGCATGTAAATGCAGTTCTTGGGAAACTGATCCAGGACTTCGAGCAATTTATGTTCGTTCTCTTCCCAAATACTATCCACTTCTTGCTGCGTAAGTTGCGTATTGAACATAGCCCGGTAAACACCGGCATGTTTCAAGGGCATATCATCCCAAAAAATTGGGATACGGTTATGTTCTTCCGCAAAAGCACACACCTTATTCAGCCATATCAACTGCAATTCCAACGCCGACATTCCACTACCCCGTCCTGTAGTATGTACTTCGTCGCCGCCTATATGTAAATATCTGCCATGAGGTGTTGCATCAATGGCATCCAGGTACAGATCAAATTGGATTTCATACGTTTTCGGATCAAGGGGATTAAAAGCCCAGTCACTTTCCGGATCATCCCGCAAATCTTCATATTGCTCATGTTTCAGTATGAAAGATGCATGTCCCAGGCCCTGGATCAACGGGCTTATTTCAATATTTCGCTTTTTTGCATAGTTGCTCAATTTTATCCACTCTTCAATGCTCAATGCATCGGCAGATCCTACTACGGGTTGGCGTTTGTACTTTAGCTTATCTTCTATTTCCGCTATGATGCCATTCACTTTGTATCTAGCCAGTTTGTCGACCAACCGGTAGTAATATTCAAGCTTTTCCCGGTGATGCTTCATGTCAAGGTGAATGGCGCGGTAAGTGAGTAATGGAAAGTCCTCTATACTACATAATGGCAGTGCAGTATCCTGCTCTTTTGCATCCTCCATGAGCTGTTCGAGAGTCATAAAAGCATACAACAAACCGGCCTTGTCTTTACCGTTGATGGTTATTTGTTTATTGGAAATGTCAAGGGTGTATCCTTCTGCCTTCACATCCAATGAGGATTCAATACTGTAAATAATTTGTGCTTTTGACGGTGCTTCAACAGGTTGGATATGTTTCAATAAATCTCCAACAGCAGGAAGGTCAATTCCCTCCTGCGGATAGTAATACTGAATGTCATTAAATTTTAATGTACTTGTACCCTTGATTTCAAACTGTTGAGGGTTTGGTAAAAGTTTAAAATCCCCTTGTTTTTCGGATGGGATTTGGCAGGAAAATGCCAGGATGAAACATGCAAAAAGAAGATGGGTAAATAATTTTTTCATAATACAAGATAAGTAGGTTCAGTTATAATTTCAATTCCTGTCAGGTTAAGTTTTAGTACCAGAAATAAAGTTGGAAATAGCTTTTTCGACAAATTGATTTAAAGAGATTCCCAGTTCAAGGGATTTGAATGCAGCTTTTTTATGTAAATCAGATTTTATTCTTACATTGAAGCTTCCTTTGTATGATTTGTGTGGATCTTTTTCAATCTGCCTGCAGATAGCCACATAATCTTCAACCGCTTCTTCAAAAGCTTTTTTAAGGTCAACCACCGAATTACCTTCAAATGTAATGGAGTCACCAATACCTTGAATTTTTCCATAAAATAAATCATCCTCGGAACTGAAGTGAACGGAACCAATAAATTCTTTATATTTCAATACATCTTTCATAATTGCCCACTTTTAGTTAATTCATCAATTATTTCATCTGTTTGATATCGCTTTAAAATGTTCATCGGATGCGGTTTGTGTAATCGTATAACATGCTTAGTGATGTGATTTACAAAAGCCCTCCCGGAACCACCCGTTTTACCTTTTTTAAATTCATAATAGTCGTAGTAACTGAGTGGTGCAACAAGCTCGTTGTAAGTAAAATCTTTTGGCCTCTGAACAAATCTTTTAAGTAACTTATCTTTCCTGCTCATTAGTAAAACTGCAACTATTTTGCAGTTGCAATTTTAACTGTTATTTGGATAAGTTGTTATAAAAATGCATTAAATTAAATACAGGATACGTATCCGATCTCTACAATAACCAATAAAAGATCCTATGAAATACGGATCTGCTTTCACATTCAAGTTGCAATCTGTTGTGAATTTTGGGATTAATTGATTGTAGGGTTTCAATAAACTCCAGTTCATTTATCGGCGAGATAAGTACATTGCCATTCCTTGATTTAATGTATATACGCTTGAGGGAAGCAGCCGGTGAACTCAAGGGTATAAAACTTCGACTGACTGCTTCAATGTCCATTACATTAACTCGATACACTGTAATAGGTCCTAATTTGATTAATAGTTGATTATCTTTTATAGCATAACCAATGCCGAACCATAATGTCCCAATAAATAGAAATATCATTGTCCAAACAATTAATCGATTTGGTTCCAGGTTAAAACTACCATCAACTCTCAATCCGGTAAAAGAAGAAATTAAGGATCCCCAAAGAAAAAGGCCTATCAAAATACTACGATTTGATCGATAATACTTTCTCACAACTGCTAACTTATGTATTCTAATATACGAATTTTCAAATTTAATTCTGTATTTGTAAAATGAGTTCAAACATCAATGAAGTAATATGCAAATGATTGATAGTGATACGATTGTTATCCAGGTTATACAAAAAACCAAAAATCCTGCACAGGCTTTTTATTCCATGACATTAGCAATTCCCTTATTTGTTTTTTCCCAGCCGGGGATGTTACCACAATCATAATTTGTGCGTCAGTAATATTTTGAACATCATCGCAATGTTGCAGTTTTACACCATAAATGTCTTTCCCTGTCTTTTTTTCATTATCACATACCCAATGGAATTTGTCATCATAGGATTGCAATAGCCGGGCCATGTCCTTGCCATTTCTCCCTGCCCCCCATAATACCAAAGGACGGG
>CAZONK010000013.1:0-25633 GCA_964581095.1 uncultured Roseivirgaceae bacterium | reverse complement strand
AGCCGGGCCATGTCCTTGCCATTTCTCCCTGCCCCCCATAATACCAAAGGACGGGTCCTGTCCCGGTCCAGTTCATAGAAGTAGCGTAGCTTCAGATCAAAGTATCGGTTGTCCTTGTATTCCTCCCATGTCCGGGAGATCCGGTTGGCCCTGTCCCTCCAATAATGCAGGATTTTATCAATTCCCACCACTTTCAGGCCTAGTTTATAAAACCGGAAGCAGAGGTCATAATCTTCAGGATAAACAACAGGTCCAAATGCACCGGCTGCGTCAAAATCATCTTTATGAATAATCCAGCAATGCGATGGGATCACGCATTCCTGGTAAATTTCCTGGTAATGTGCGTTTGTTCTGGCTACTTCATTCAACCACTCTTCATACCTGATAAAGCCTTCACCAACCACACCTTCATCAACAAAATGCTTCGTACCCCCCGCTATCACCGTACCCTTTCCATGCTTGTTCCATTCGTCAACCAATACCTTTAATTTGTAACCGGGCATTTTATCATCCGAATCCATCCGGTTGATCAGGGTTCCTTTCGCCTGTGCATAACCCACCTGTAATGTTGGGATCAGTCTGTGTTCTGTGCTGTTATAAAATCGAATCCGGGGTTCCCTTGTTGCATAGTTTTGCAAGATGGCAGGACTATCGTCTGAGGAATGATCATTAACGGCTATGAGTTCCCAATTTTGGTACGATTGCGCTACTATCGAGTCAAGGCACTCGTGCAAATAGGGGGCGGTGTCTTTCACTGCCATGATTATTGATACAAGTGGCTGCTTACTCATTATTGCAATTTTACTTCCAGGAGGCCGGCAAGTTCTTTTTTATTTCAATGCTTCCGAAATCCCTGCCTGAACCGGGTTCTCTGGGTTTTGCCCATTTAATCATTTTTGAAAGCCCTGTTTCTAAATTGATAGTTTTACCGGGATTGAAAACAGCCTCAAACTTCGAATGACCGGCAAAGGCATGAATCACTTCATCACGTTTCTCCAGTTTTTGAATATTCAACTTCGATCCCATTGTTTTGCAAACGGCATCGGCAAGTTCATTTACAGTGTGTTTTTCATTAGAACCGATATTAAAGACATGGTTGTATGCCTTAGAAATATTCACCACATCAGCAATATAAGGCGCTACATCATCAATGTAGCTAAAGGCCCTGGTTTGTTCTCCGTCACCAAAGATGGTGAGCGGTTGGCCCCTGAGGATTTGATTTATAAATATCCCGACTACATTACGGTATTTGTCGCCAATGTTCTGATTTACACCATACACATTGTGCGGCCGGAAAATCACATAATTTAAGCCAAACAATTTGTTTGCGGCATGCAGGTCCAGTTCTACTGCAAACTTTGCAATGCCATAAGGGTCTTCCGGCTGAGGCTGCATATCTTCAGTCAACGGCAGGGTGTTAGTTCCATACACTGCAATGGAGGAAGTAAACACAAAACATTTTACATCGTGATTCACCGATGCATTGATGAGGTTAATGCTTCCGATCAGGTTGTTTTCATAGTTGTACTTCCGAATGAACGGACTTAACCCTTCGGCGGCATAAGCCGCCAAATGATAGACATACGTAAATTTATTTTTATCGAATAATTGCTCAATCAAAACTGATTTAGTAATTGAACCAACATGCAATGATACTGCCGGATTTACATTTTCCCTGAACCCTCCTGAAAGATCATCCAGAACAACCACTTTATGTCCCCGGTGCAGCAGGTGATTGACTACATGGGAGCCTATAAAGCCTGCACCACCGGTTACAAGTGAGGTGATTTCAATGTTTGATCTATTTCCCAATTCAATCATTTCGGAGGGAAGTTCTCCATCAATAAAGCAATTGTTTCGGGAATCGTTTTGTCCCTTTTTTGAGGATCCCCTTCTATGGGTTTGGTTACAACGCCCTGCCAAACCAATAGTTTGGATTTCCCATCAAATATATCCATTACAATTGTCCCACTTACATAATCATTCTCACCATAGGTGGTGGTAGAATATCCTCCACCCCACCCCCAGGCAGGATAACTATATCCACGACCCGCAACTCCCGATCGATTTGAATATCCTGATGTTCCGGACTTCTCATCAATCATGACATACAATGAAATGGCGACATCACCGCCTTCAGGAAGGTGCCGCATACGTCTTTTCCCAAATTCTACCCCAAAGGCTTTTTTGAAACGGGCCATATCAAGGTCGTTGATATATTTGTCACTTTCATCCTGCCATCCCAGAAAACTAAAAGTAACATAACCCGAGAAGTCAATTGTATGATCGTAATCGTAGGTAACTTTCTGGGCGAACCCCTGGGTTACCCCAATCCAGATTATTAATACCGGGAAAAGATTTTTCAAATTATTTTACAGGTTGACTTGGAAGCAAAATCAAATTTACAAAACAAATCCCTTTATGAATTGACAGACCGGACTATTAGTTAAGTTAGCCGGACCGTGCCCTTTCAAGTCATATTGAACTAAATCACTATTCATTCAGTTAGGATAATAAAAAATAAGTGGACAGGAACTTTATCTTTGGTATTTTATTATTTCTATTGCCACTTACTTCCATCGCACAAGTGTTGAATGGATTTGACCTGAAGGGTGCATCCATACCCACAGATGAAATCTTCAGGGGTGGACCGCCACGCGATGGTATCCCTTCCATTGATAAACCCGCCTTTAACAAAGCTGATAATACAACCATTACTGATGACAGCAGGATTCTTGGTGTTTATATAAATGGGGTCGCCAAAGCATACCCCATTAATATCATGAATTATCATGAAATTGTAAATGATATTTTTGGTGAGGATGCAGTTGTAATTACTTATTGTCCGCTTTGTGGATCCGGTGTAGCGTACCAGGGCAATGTTGCAGGGAAAGATCGAACATTTGGTGTATCCGGTCTTCTGTACAACAGTGATGTACTTCTCTATGATAGGGAATCTGAATCTTTATGGAGCCAGATGATGTCAGAGGCTGTAACCGGACAATTAAAAGGCGAAAAACTCACGATCATTCCTACTTCAAACACAACCTGGAGGGAATGGAAGTCCAGATTTCCTGATTCTCAAATTCTTTCCGAGAAAACAGGTTTTCAAAGAGATTACTCTCGTACACCTTATTTTGGGTACGACAAAAGTGAACAAATTTATTTTCCTGTAAGCCGAAACAGTACGGATTATCATCCCAAAGAGCTCGTAATAGGTATCGAAGTGGACGGGAAATACAAAGTATATCCATTCAGTGAACTCGCTAAATCAGAAGCAGTAGTAAAGGACACTTTTAATGGTATGGAAATATCTGTTATTTTCGACAAAAAAAATAATTCTGCAAGAGTATTAAACTCCAATAATGAAGAATTCCAATCTGTGACCTCGTTTTGGTTTGCATGGTTTGCATTTCATCCAAAGACAAAAGTTTTTAAAGCAGGTAAATAAGGTATAGTTGTTTTATTTCTAACTTTCAGAAAAAAAGGTTTCTGATATGAAAGAAGTAATCCTGTTTTTGGTGATGATAACTTTTGGGAGTAATGCCTTCACTCAGGATGCAGGAGATTTTAGTTTTAAAGGCGGAATGAATGTTTCAACGCTGGGAGGGAAGGAGTCGGGTTCTTCGGCAAAACTTGGCTATCATATTGGATTTTCAGGTGAGAAAAGATACTACCAGGAGTTAGGAGTTAAAGCAGAATTGATGGTTTCCCTCCAGGGAGCCCGTTCCAGCCAGGTAAGTGAATTGAAATTAAATTATACTTACCTGGTGTTACCTGTAATTGCTGCTATTTATATTAATGAGGGAACTTCCCTTGATCTGGGTCTTCAGGGCGGCTATTTACTTCGGGCAATCCAGAAAGATGGAGGAGTTAAAATTAATATTCGTGACAATGTAAATAACTGGGACCTTAGCGGGATTTTTGGCCTGAGTTATGGTAAGTCTTATGGAAGAATCGGTATCAGATATGTGCTTGGAATATCCAATACAAACGGCTCATTTTTTACATTTGACAGCAACTCCAAAAACAAAGTATTTCAGGCATATATTTCTGTTCCGCTAATAATTTACGAATGAATGCACTTGGGAATGTTCTGTGGTTTTTTTTTGGTGGCTTCATAATTGTAATATTTTACATTTTAGGTAGTTTTATACTAATTGTAACCGTTGTTGGTATTCCTTTTGGCATTGAAACATTGAAAATGGCTGGATTTGCAATGGCCCCTTTTGGGCGGGAGGCAATCCCTGGTCAACGGGCGAGTGGTTGCCTTTATTTACTGTTAAATTTACTTTGGATTATTTTTGCAGGGGTTGAACTTGCAATTACCCACCTGGTTTTGGCGCTTTTATTTGCAATCACCATTATTGGTATTCCTTTTGCAAAACAACATGTAAAGATGGCAACGCTGTCGTTGATGCCTTTTGGGATGGACATTCGTGAAATTCAGTAGAATGAGAGTCACACTTACCAAATTGCAAGAATCGAAAAACCAGATAAAGAGCCTGATCCCCTTATTCATTCTTTTCATACTACCGTGCTTTGCATCTGCACAGGATGCACGAATTTATTTTAAAGACAGTCTGGTTTATGCAATTGGTGATAGTCAAAACAACAAACCGGTAGGTAACTGGACTTATTACGATGCCAAAACAGACAATATAGTAAGCGAGGGCATTTTTGAAGATGGTAAAATGGAAGGTTTATGGACATCTTATTTTCTCTCGGGTAAAAAGCAATCCGAAGAAAATTATTCTACAAACGTCCTGGAAGGTAAAAGTAAATCTTATTATGAATCTGGGTCCATCAAGTCCCAGGGTAATTATTCTGCCGGTAAAATGAATGGTGAATGGATATATTACCATCCCAATGAAGAAATCCAAAGTCGTATTAATTATGTGAAAGGGAAACCAAATGGACAGGTAAAGATTAATAATTTCTTTGGTCAGACCACCCAGGAAATAAATTATGCAGAGGGGAAAAGAGAAGGGTTGATGAAGGAGTTTTATATGGATGGCGCTGTTTCTTTACTAGGGAAATACAAGGATGATAGAGAGGACAGTATATGGACTTATTATGGTAGTAGCGGATCAATTGTTGAATACAAAGAATACAAAGAGGGTCAACCTACCGGCCATTGGCAAATTTTTAATGAATACGGAATATTGCTTGTGTCCAGCTACTACAACAATGGTATTCCCGATGGAACATGGGAAGAATATTTTACAAACAAAAAATTAAAAAAAGTTACACATTTCCTCGAGGGGCTTGAGGAAGGCAGCTATGCTGAGTATTTTAGAAATGGAAGGTCAAGCGTAGTGGGGTCCTTCGCAAAAGGACAAAAAACAAATCAGTGGACAACGTATTTCAGAACTGGGAATATCTATTCTACCGGTGGATATGAATCCGGTTTCGAAACTGGATTATGGAAATATTTTCATGAAAATGGGGTTCTTGCAGAAGAAGGAAGTTATAGTGAAGGCCTTGAAACAGGGCAATGGGTAAAGTACTATGAAAACGGACAACTGCAGGCAATAGGATCCTTCATTGATGGCCTGGAAGAAGGGAAATGGGGCATCTTCCATACTACCGGACGTTTGATGCAGGAAGAGACCTGGAAAAACGGATTGTTATGGAACGTAAGCCCGGTTACCGATATCGATGGCTCGGTACTCGACAAAGGAACATTCAAAGATGGTAATGGAACAAAACTTAATTATTATCCTGGTGGCGAAGTGGAAATAAGTTGTGAGTTTATAAATGGGAAACCCAATGGGAAATGGAATTATTACTTCACAAATGGCTCACTGGCTGAAGATGGGAAATTTTTTGATGGTAAAAAAACCAGCATCTGGGTCTTTTACTATAAGAATGGCAATAAAGAATCAACGGGTAGATATATTGCTGACAAGAAAGTGGGGAACTGGATATACTATACACGAAGTGGGGCAATACTCGATAAAGTGGACGAAGATACCGGAAAGTCGCTGGTAAGGTGACTTAGCCTCTACATCCTGAGCCCCGAAAGGCTATCGTAGGCGAAGGATCCGTATGCATGCAGTTGGATAGTGACCTGTAGATTCTTTGATTCTTTGCATTCGACCACGGTATTCCTTTTTTATTCCCGTTATGAATCAGTGACAAGTTATATTATTCCCTGAAAAAAATAAGTTCGATCACACCCTTCTCCATTGCCTCCTTACTGAATTCTGAAAAAGGGCGTTTTTTATCACCGTATCCATTTACAACAATGCGCTCTGGAGCTACGCCTCTTTCAATCAATATATCAGCCAAACGCTGTGCCCGCTTTTCTGTCAAATCATTATGATACGTATATCTTACATCTTTATGTTCAACGCTATCCATCGTATAAGCTATTGAGGCAACTAACACATTGGCCAACAAGGTGTCGGTATCATTATTAACAGAAGAGAGTGAGTCATTCCACACCGTCAAAATCGAATCAATCCGGAATATTCCCATCTCAGGAAACGATGTGACGATACTATCTTGTCTTATCACTGTCTCGTAACTTATAATTGTATCTGCAATTACTTCTGGTAATTCAATCCTGGGAATGGAGTCCATCATTACTGAGTCCTGGTACGCTGCAATCTGTATTCCAAATGCTTCATTATTTCGAAGGACCTTCAGAATTCGTTTAATTTCCGGCTCAGAACGACCATCCATTTTTTCACTGTATTCATTAAATCTGATTGCATTTATTGGGAAATACAATCCATTTTTAACAGCTAAAAGTGTATAGTTAACCTTTTCCCTTTTTAAATTTCTAATGGTGGTATAATCAAGAATTTCGGATTGATACAATTCACTTCCTACCCTGGTCAAAACAGAATAATCATACACCTTTCCTTCCGGAAGTATAATTGAATACTCTCCTGTCTCGGAATCGCTTGTTGTAACTTTTACTGATTTACCCGTATTATAGTCGAGCGCCCTTAATTCCGCCCGTAGTGGATTTCCTTCCCCATCGGTAATTACCCCCGCTTTTATAATTGCTTTAACAGGTTGAAACTGCAACGGAATTTTTATCTCTGCCAGGTTCAAATATCCGTAATCATTTTTTAAACTGGTTAATAACTGATCCGGTCGATAATATACTGTCAGGTAGGGTTTGCCTTCAGATTTATTTATAAAATCCATTTTCTGAGGTGAAGACCAGCTATCATCTGATCTTCTTGTAAAATACCAGTCCAGGTCACTTCCCTGGCCTGCCATGAAATACATTGTCACATCATCGGCCAGTATCCTGGGCATCATTGCACTCCCCGAATTAATGATGGAAGGAAGTTCTTTTGGTTCTTCCCATCCCGTAAATCGCCCTCTCTTTTTTTGAGCCACCCATATTTTGCAATCGCTTCCTTTTCCATCCACTACCGAACTACAACGGGTAAAATATAACAAACTCCCATCGGGTGAAAATGCAGGATATGATTCATGGATTGAAGTGTTAACAGGTGCTCCAATATTTTTACTTACTGACCACTTACCATTTTTAAAGGTCGACATATAAAGATCGAAACCACCTACTCCATTTCCCCCTGTTTTAGAATATACTACATACTTTCCTTCAAAATCAAGGCAGTATCCACCAACCATATTTGCTTTTTGTGGCTTGGCAACATCCAGTTCTACAGGAGTGATCCACCGTCTTTGTGCGTCTTTGTGAGTGAACAAGAACTGATATCCATTGTCGTCGGTGTAGTCATTCATATAAATCAATACATTCCCATTGCCACTAATAAATGGGTAAATGCTGTTAAAACTTCTTGAATTTATAGGACTGCGCATAAACCTTGGCTTTTGCGCAACAGTAGCTATTGTTATAAAAAGCAACATGAATAAAACAAGGTATCGGTTATAATTTTTCATCCAGGATTATCTTTATTGCGTACAAAATAATAGTTTATTTGCTGAATTCATAAATATTGGTGTAACCTTCTATTCAACGTTTGAATCTTAATCTAGTGATGATCATAAATCGAGTTGGAATTTTTTTCCTTTTCCTGATTCAATCTCCTCAATTTTTATTTGCCCAATCTCTCGGTAACGAGCGACCCACCACAAAATGGCAAAAAATCAGTAATCCCTATGTAGATGTGATTTTCGAGCCACAGTCAATAAGGATTGCCACCCGCACTGCCAATCTTATCCGGAAACTTGCCGAAAGGGATAGTTCATTCATTGGTGGTCCCGCACAAAAAGTGCCAATTATATTACATGGAAATTCCACATTGCCTGCCGGTGTACCATTCCTTGCACCATGGAAATCAGACTGGACGATAACTGCGCCCCAGGATCCATTTATGGGTTCAGTTTTATGGATTGATTTGCTATCTATTCATGAATATCGCCATCACCAACAAATGCAGCGGGCTAAAAAAGGATGGTTGGCCACCTCTTCAAGGGTTATTGCCGGCCAGCTTGGGTGGTTTCTAAATGTACTACTGGTGCAACCCACATGGTTTTTCGAAGGTGATGCAACCTATACAGAGACAATATTGACAAATGGTGGGCGGGGTCGAATGCCAAAATTCAATATGGAATACCATGCAATGCGACTTTCAGGAATGCATTATAATTATGAAAAGGCTTCCAGGGGAAGTAGAAAAGATTTTGTTCCAAATATCTATCGAAAAGGATATTACCTTACGTCTTTTGCCCGGAAACAATTCGGAGCGGACATCTGGACAAAAGTACTTGATGATACTTACCACAAGAAAGGATTTTTCTATCCATTTACACGAAGCTTGCGCAAGTTTACCGGAATGAGAACCCCTGAACTTTATGAGGCAACAATGAAGGATCTCGATAGCTTGTGGACTATACAAGACCAGCAAATCCAGGTAAATAAAAGCAATAAAATCACGGGTAATAAAAAAGTGTTTACAAATTACCGATTCCCGAATTATACTTCAAGTGGAGTGATTCTTACCGAAAAATTATCATTTCAGCAGATACGAACGTACTATCTTATCGACCCTTCGGGATCAGAACAAAAGTTATTTAAACCTGGAAATGTTACTCCAGACCATGTAAACCTTGTTGCAGCCAATGACTTGTTTGCCTGGGCAGAAAACACATACCATCCACGCTGGGAACTTGAGGACCATACCACAATATTCACTTACAACCTCCAAACCGGTGAGAAAAATAAGATTGCAAAAAAAACAAAATACTACAGCCCGGCACCATCCTATGACCACAAATATATTGCAGCTATTGAATTTACACCCGACGGAAATCAGGCGCTTGTAGTTTTAACTAATCCTGAAGGAAGCGTAGAAGTTACATTTGATAATCCACGATTTGGTCAATTTGCTTATCCACGTTTTACCAGGGACAATCAGAATATACTTATTGGTTATACCGATTCGCGAGGCAACACTATCCGTATGTATAACCTTAAAACGCAATCATTCAGAAATTTATTGCCCTTTTCAGATCAGATAGCTTCACGGCCTGTTGATTACGGTGAGTTCGTAATTTATTCATCGACCTATACAGGTATAAACAACATTTATGCAGTAAACAAAGCCACCGGGGAAATATTGAAAATAACAAACTCAAGGTTTGGGGCATTCGAGCCCGATGTGAGTCCACGGGGTAACAAATTAGCGTATTCCGATTATACAGCCATGGGGTTCGAAATACATGAAATGCTTTTAAATCCTGAATCATGGAATCCATTTGACACTAATCATGAGAGCAACATCGCGTATTACAAGCCTCTCGACGACCTTGAAGGTGGAGATATAACATCTAATACGGATAGTGTTTCGTTTATTCCTGTTCCATATAAGCCTACTTTTCAGGGCCTGTTTAAATTTCATAGCTGGACTCCCTTTGTGGCTCAGAATGAATTCGGTGTCGAATTTATTTCGAATAACATTTTTAACAATACTTCAGCCACGATAGGGGCCCGATATAATTTAAATGATGATTCATTTATAACACTTGGCAAATTGAGTTATGGAGCATTGTGGCCAATTATTGATGGTTCGTATAGCTACAATATCAGAAACTCAAAAAACATCTATGACGATACGTATACCCCAACTGAATATAATTGGGACGAGCATAATTATTCAGGGGGAATACGTCTGCCTTTCAAATTGAGTAAAGGGACATATAATTCACATCTGGTATTAGGCGCCGAATATACATACCATTCTATTATTGATATTCCTACGGAGCCGGTACCCTTCAGCAATCAATTCGGCTCGGTAAATTCGACCCTAACGTTTGCTCGTTTTCAAACTACAACACGGCAGCAAATTCATTCAAAATGGGCACAGGAATTGAGTTTATCGTGGGACCTGGCCGATGATGCATCAAATGCGGGTGAAATGTTGCAAACCAGTGTTTCATTCTTTTTCCCGGGATTTTACAAAACACATTCACTGTTTGCAAATGGAAGGTATTTAAAAGAAAACCTGAAAACATACAGGTTTGAAGACCGTTTTGAAATGGCACGTGGATTTAATGACCGGCTTTTTCAAAACAAATCGGATACAGAGTTTGATGATATCTATGTGGTTTCGATGAATTACGAACTACCGGTATTATTCCCTGACTGGGACATATGGTCATTGGCTTATTTCAGGAGAATTTCAGCCAACATTTTTTATGATTATTCAGTGGGTACACTTAATAACTCAGAATCGATGATGCGTTCAGCAGGACTGGATTTGAACTTTGAAATTACAACACTAAGGCTTCTGTTAACAAGTTTAACCTTGCGCACCCTGTACAGGTTTGATTTACCCGATAGTAGTATGAACCCTGTTTACTTTAACGTAGTTTTTAATATTACCGATATTGCATTTTAAATAGATAAACTACTTAGCCCCTGTCTATAATGTCTCAAAAATAACAATCATGTATAACTCCGTCCTTTAGGGCGGAGAAACAATGGAAAGTAAGAATGGGCTTTAGCCCTGAAATAGGATGATTATGGGCTAAAGCCCATATTTCCTTTGCAATCAATCCACGCCCTAAAGGACGTGGATATTAATAAATTAAGCAGTTTATGGACAGACACTTCTTAGTCATGGCATGACAGTTTACAAGCTCATCAGAGTCCGGCTTCGCCGTGGCATCTGATGGGGATAATTATTTTCAAGGATACTATGTTTGCTCCTTTCCAAGCCACTTTTGAACATGTACAGGCTCATAATCTTTTATTTTTTGGATTATCCCCGCTGGTGTTGCATCAATAAGCAGCATTTCGCGATTTTCATTTTTTAAAAACCCCTCTTTTACCATTTTATCGAGCATTAACACTAACTCATCGTAGAAACCATCTACATTTAACAAACCAACAGGTTTTTCCAGCAGGCCAAGTTGCGACCATGTGAGTATCTCAAACAGCTCTTCAAATGTTCCAAACCCTCCGGGCATTGCAATAAATGCATCTGACAGTTCCGCCATTTTTTGCTTACGCTCATGCATTGAATCAACTGTGATCATTTTGGTGATCCCTTTGTGGTCCACTTCTTTTTCAACGAGGAAATGTGGTATTACACCGGTAACCTCACCACCGCCTGCTAATACAGTATCTGCCAGAATACCCATGAGGCCTACACTACCTCCCCCATAAACAAGACTGAATTGTTCTGAAACAATAACATTTCCCAGCTGCCGGGCATTTCCAGAATAACTTTTGCTAAATCCCGGACTTGAGCCACAAAACACACAGATATTTTTCATTAAATAATATTTGTTCCCAAGTCATAAAAATGTCCAATTTAAAATACAATTTCATTATTTCGAAGAAAATAAATGTTGCATCCTGAGCGAAATGGGATGGATTGGTTGTGTGTTTGTCGAACACGGTGGAAGTTTGGATATAACATTTCAAATATGGTGTATTTTATAAATTAAGTAAAATCATTTTGCTACCTGAAATAGAGCCTCATACCTTCGAGATTTTGCTGTTCATTTTGTAAATTTGATAAGCAGCATTTCCATTAATATTGATCATTTAAAAACCATATAATATGAAAGAATTAGGTGTAAAGTCAGACAAATACGGAATAGAAAAAAATGGCCTGAAAAACCTGCATAGGATTTTCTGGAACCTTTCAGCCCCTGATGTCATTGAACACGCAGTTCGCAACAGGGAAGGATTTTTAACTGAAAACGGTAGCTTAATGTGCGACACGGGACGTTTCACAGGGCGGGCACCCAAGGACAGGTTTGTGGTAATGGATGATACTACCAAAGACACCATTTGGTGGGGTGAAATAAACAAGCCTTTTGAACCCGAGAATTTTGACCGGCTTTATGATAAAATGGTCAAATACCTGGAGGGACGTAACATCTATGTTAGGGATTGTTACGCCGGGGTCCCTGACAAATACAGGTTGAAGCTTCGTGTGATCAATACATGGGCATGGCATAATCTTTTCTGTTATAACCTGTTTGTACGTCCTGATAGGGAAGAATTGCCTGATTTTGTGCCAGAATTCACCATTCTTAACATTCCCGATTACTGGGTTGACCCTAAGGAGGAAGGAACCAGGTCTCCGAATTTTGCCGTCATCAACTTAACCCGCAAGATTATAATTATAGGTGGCACCGGTTATGCAGGTGAAATGAAGAAGGGAATTTTTAGTGTAATGAATTACTTACTGCCTACAATGCATCAAGTCCTCTCCATGCATTGTTCAGCCAATATTGGTACTGATGGGAAAACCTCTATTTTCTTTGGTTTATCCGGAACTGGGAAAACAACCTTGTCAGCCGATCCTAATCGTGGCCTGATAGGTGATGATGAACATGGATGGGATGAAAAATCCATTTTTAATCTTGAAGGAGGCTGCTATGCTAAGGCCATTAACCTGACAAAGGAACATGAACCTGAAATTTTTGATGCAATCAAGTTTGGAGCCATAGTGGAAAATACCCGTTTCTATGATGGAACCCGGGATGTGGATTATACTGATGTCTCTGTCACAGAAAACACCCGTGTAGCCTATCCGATACACCATATCTCCAACGCAGTCGAACCATCTGTTGGAGGTATTCCAAATAATATTTTCTTTTTAACCTGCGATGCTTTTGGTGTCCTGCCCCCTATTTCAAAACTGAACAAAGGTCAGGCCATGTACCACTTTATTTCAGGGTATACAGCCAAAGTCGCAGGGACGGAAGCCGGTATTACCGAGCCTGTAATGGTCTTTTCATCCTGTTTTGGTTCTCCATTCCTGACCTTGCACCCCACCAAATATGCTGAGTTGCTGGGCAAAAAAATGGACCAGTATGATGCGAATGTATGGTTGATCAACACGGGTTGGTCAGGAGGTGGTTATGGTGTTGGTGAGCGAATGAAATTGAAATATACACGTGCCCTGATCACAGCGGCTATGGAAAACCAATTGGATGACGTGGCATTTGTGGAAGACCCTTATTTTGGTTTGGCTATTCCAGGATCCTGTCCTAATGTACCACAGGAAATTTTGAATCCTATAAATACCTGGGATGATAAAGATGCTTACAATGAAAAGGCTAATTTCCTGGCAGAATCATTCATTAAAAACTTTGAAAAATATGCAGATTTTGCCAATGAGGAGATTTTAGCAGGAGCGCCCATTGCGAGTGCAACTGTTTGATCCTTCCTGACTGGTTGGATGTATCAGAAGTCGCCCTAAAAGTAATTTTGGGGCGACTTCTTTTTGGGGTGTAACGTGAACATTGCAGGAACCTGTTACCAGCGGTTAAATTTCCCTGATACTACATCCTTTCCAACCAAAGGATGTTTCATAAAAACCCAGATGAAAACTACAACTTGACCCACATAGTACACAGATATTTTTCATTTAGACTATATTTACCCGCAAGCATAAAATTGTTCAATTAAAATACAATGTCCATATGGCAAAGAGAATAAATATTGGATCGGGGGCAAAGTGGGAAGATCTGGTTGGCTACTCACGGGTAGTACGCATGGCAAACACGGTGGAGGTGTCGGGAACCGTATCAATAAAAGAAGGTAAAATATACGGTCCCCGTGATCCTTATCTTCAGACCAAACGAATAATTGAAATCATTGGTGAAAATCTTCAAAAAGCCGGGGCTACACTCGAAGATGTAATTCGTACCCGTATGTATGTTACTGATATAACTCGTTGGGAAGATGTGGGCCGTGCCCATGGAGAAGCATTTGGTGACATCCGGCCGGCTACAAGTATGGTGGAGGTTAACTCCCTGATTGACCAGGAGTTTATTGTAGAAATAGAGGCAACAGCCCTTGTTCCTGGCGAAGAATAGGGAAACAGCCGGGTTCCGGATTTTTTTGAGAAGAGTTTTATTATTTGATATTTTTTTATTTGGCCGGTTTGATCCATTACAGAAGTTGCATACTGACAGGCATTTTATTTAGCTGCATCATCAAAGGATATGGTCAGGAATAAACTTCCCGAAAGGTTGAATTCCATCCTGGAATATACGTTGATATATTTTATGGCTATGATTTTAATAAACCTGAAACCAATCAGCGATTACCCTACATTTACCATCATAACCGCCACAATTCAATCAATGTTAATCACGGGGTGGCTTCACTTACTATAACACATCCGAGGTATCGGGCGACCCTGGCAGTCCAGGCTGGAACTTACGTTACAGATAATTATACAAGCGAACCTGATTTATTAAAAAACGTGTTTGATGCAAATGTAGGATTTTCACTCAGCAATTCAGGAAATTTATGGCTGGATGCCGGGATATTCGGTAATTCCTTCATTGGATTTGAAAGCACTTTCAGTCATCCAAATGCAAACCTGGGCCACAACCTTGTTTCTGAGAATGTGCCCTATTTCATGGCTGGCATAAAAGCTAGTTACGAGGCCTCGGATCAGTGGTCGATGGCCATTCTGTTGCTAAACGGATGGCAGCGCATAAAATGGATTAAAGGAAATTCTTTGCCATCACTGGGCACCGAACTTACCTATTCCCAAAACAATTTCTCATTCAACTGGAGCTCGTTTACCGGTACGAATGACCCTGACAGTACGCGAAGATTGCGTTTTTTTAATAGTTTATATTCGAAGTTTGAATTTAATGAACACTGGCGAACTACGCTGGGGTTTGACTTTGGTTTCCAGCAAAAAAGTAAAGGCGCTTCTGAGAAGAACTCCTGGTGGGGAATGACAGCAATCGTACAATATATTTTGAACGAAAAATGGTCAACAGCAGCCCGTTTCGAACATTATTCCGACCCTATGGAGATAATCGTTACAAGCATTGACCCTATTGCAGGATACAAAACATCAGGATATTCTTTCAATATCGACTACCATATTCTACCTAACCTTCAATTGCGAGGTGAACTACGAAGATTTGTAAGTGAAGATTCAATTTATCCAAAGGAAAACATTGCGGTAAATGATAATTTATCCATTCTAACTGCCCTGACATTTCAATGGGATAAATAGATGTGAGGGACTCTTCCCTAGATTTTCAGAAATAATTAAGGTTTCAACCGAAAGGTTGACATCCTGATAATTATCATTTAAAGAGAATGCATACAAGACAAAAGTCATTTTCTAACGATGCGATGTGACCTAACTTTATAAAAAATAAATGTAAGTCCGGGCCCGAAAATTGGATATGGGGTATTGATGGAAGCATGTAATTAGTGAATACAAGTACCGGTGAAGGAATGGCCGAATTTTTAAGGAAACGTGCTGTTTTTTATGAAGTGAATTACCTGCACTATAACCCCAATTACTGGTGGATGTGGTTCTCTGATATTTATGCGGTAGCGTTGATATTTCTTGCGCTCACTTCATTCTTTATTGTAAAGGGCAAAAAAGGAGTAGTCGGCAGGGGTGCCTATTATATTATTGTGGGTTTTGTAATTCCCATTGTGTTCCTGATCTTTCTTATTTGATATTTTTTAGAGAAAAAAATTCGGATCGGTTAATTCAGGATCCCCTTTTCAGGCATTAACGGTTGAGGCAGATCTTTCTCACCCAGCATTTGCCGCAAGTCTATTTCAATCGTCCGGCACAAGGCTGTCATGGGTGTATCTGACATCTTGTTCTCAAACGGATTTTTCAGATTTGCCCCCAGTTGATTGACAACAAGAAAGACATAGCCTACCAAAGCACGTACAATCAGTGACCGCCATTCAAACTCATCCACCAGGGTAAAAATGAGCATTGTACTAAAAAGCCATGTAAATGAAGTAGTATAATATGCATACAAACGAGGAAATACAGTGGTTTTGATCCGCTCACACGCTCCCTGTATATCGTATAAATTATTTAATGTATTGTTCAACTGAACATATTCGAACCCGTTTAATTTATCGGGATTATATATCTCTTTTAATCGGGTCGTCTGGTTCAGGTTCAGCTGAGTAGGTACGTTCCGATACGACCCTACCTTTGAGAGTTCCGTATCTTCCAGAAAGGGTTTTAATTCCTCTTTAAAAGTCGTTTGTTGCCGCAAATGGATCCTTAACGCATTGATATATGCCAGGTGCCGGTAAATAAAATTCCGTTGCTCATTTTTGATTTCCTTAATATCAGGATTAATATTTAAATCATTCAAATATGCAATGATTTCCCTGGCAAAACTCCGGCTGGTATTCACCAGTGAACCCCATAGTGTGCGTGCTTCCCACCAGCGATTGTAAGCCTCATTGGTCCTGAATGCAAGCACGATGGAAAGAACGGTGCCAAATACGGCCATTGATGGCAGCAGAATAGTTGGATTTTCAATATCCAGAATCTCACTCAACCACCATGTAATTGCCGAAACAGCACCTATATAGAGTATGTACCATTTATTTAACCTGAGAAGGAATGAAATCGGAACTTTCTTAAATACAATCATATGGAATCAAAAATAACGAACGGAAAAGGAAAGCAAAACGGAAAAGTAAAGTATTCATTGAAGGAGTGTGCATAATATTATCTAATTTGTATGTTAGGGTAGTTGTTACAAGAATAATAAATGTCAAAAAAGAGTAAACCTGTAGAGCAGGAAAAGAATCCAACTCACCGAAGCTTTGGTCTCGATCGAAGTCTTTAACCGTTTGAGGAATATTACTGAAAATGCAATCAGTATTCTGATGGGTACCCCACCTCAGACGATTTTGCGTGGTCTTGCACTCACAGACCAGTTTATACCTCCGGATGTTCCTGTTGGGTTTCCTTCGGAGTTGATTGACCGACGTCCTGATATTTTAGAAGCAGAGCAAAGGCTTCATGCTCAAATGGCCCTGATTGGAGCAGCGGAAGCCTTGTTATACCCGCGATTAACTATCACTGCAGATATGGGGGCTTCATTTGCTAACCCGGCACTCGGATTTAGTGCACTGGGAGCACAATTATTGGGTCCCCTTTTTAATTCAGGCGAAAATAAGAAACGGGTACAAGTTGAAATTGCTCGTACAGAGCAGCTTTTGAATAACTATGAACAAACGTATCTTGTTGCTATGAAGGAGGTTGAAGATGCTATGGCATCGGTTGAAACATACAAACGTGAGTACGACATACGAAAACGACAAATGGCAGCAGCCAATACAGCCCTTGAGCTTTCATGGATTCGATACCAGGGAGGAATGTCAAGTTATCTGGAAGTGCTGGACCTTCAGCGGTCCCTGTTTAGCTCTCAGTTAAAAGCATCAGAAGCACTTCAACTCCAACTTACCTCAACAGTTAATTTGTACCAGGCACTTGGAGGCGGATGGCAGATACCTGCGGATACGGTAGGGGTACAATAGATTCAAAAAAATGATTATTTATTATTTTATTATTTTTAACAAAAACTATATCAGATCATGGAAAAACATGGAGATACAGAGAGGAACGGAAAGATAAACCTGGCCGTTGAAGCCACGTTAAGGATCGGGGCACTGTTTATAATTATTGCAATAAGTTACCTCATTTTTAAGCCGTTCATCATTCCTGTGGTATGGGGAATAATAATTGCTGTGGCATTGTTTCCATTACATAAGAAACTCACCGCACTTTTCAAAGGACGTCAGGGATTGGCTGCAACCCTGATTGTACTTACATGCCTTGCTCTTTTGATCATCCCCACGTTAATGTTTGCAGGTTCAACTATTGATGGGTTGCGGACGATTTCAGGGCAATTTGAAAAGGGAAGCCTCACAGTACCACCACCACCTGATGGCGTAAAAGAATGGCCGGTAATTGGCGAAAATGCCTGGGAACTATGGAATCTCGCATCAGTAAATCTTGAAGGTGCAATAAATAAAATGTCTCCGCAATTGAAATCAATTGGTACCTGGCTGGCCGGATCCATTACAGGCCTGGTGGGAGGTTTCTTTATTTTCATATTTGCCATCATCATTTCGGGTATTTTCATGGTAAATGCCGGTTCGGGATATGAGCTATCTGTCAGGTTATTCAACCACCTTGCAGGAAGCAAAGGTCAAATCATGGTCGATAATTCCGTGGCAACCATTCGAAGTGTGGTCCAGGGTGTGTTAGGTGTCGCCCTTATTCAGGCCGCTTTGGTGGGGGTGGGATTTATGGTGGCAGGCATCCCCGGGGCTTCTGTTCTTACACTTATTGTTTTATTATTGGCAATTATTCAATTACCTGCTCTATTAATTGTCATTCCTGTAATTATTTATGCCTTCTCAACAATGGGAACAATTGGGGCCGTTGTATTTACCATTTGGAGCCTCTTAGCCGGAGCAAGCGATAACTTTCTCAAGCCATTATTACTTGGAAGGGGTGTAAATATTCCGATGCTTATTATCTTGATTGGTGCCATTGGAGGAATGATGGCCGGAGGTATTATAGGAATGTTTGTGGGAGCGGTGGTCCTCGCGCTCGGTTATCAACTATTTCTTGACTGGATGGACCAGGATAGCCCGGAGGAGGTTGAGGAAAATCGTCATCGGTAACGTTAGTAAAACATCTGTAAGTCACTTTCTGCTTACTAACTCAAGGATCCTTCCCTTTCGGTCAGGATGACGTTAGAGACATGAGGAGGTGAAGAAACTGCAAAAAACTCAAATACTTACTTACAGATGCGTCGCCCTCGGGGAACTGAATGACGCAAATTTAATATTCAATGATATTGCACGTACCCCTCCCATTTCTCCAACACGGCTGAAAAATCTTCGGGCAATTCCGATTCAAACTGTACAAATTTGTTGGTTTCCGGATGCCTGAACCCCAGGGTTTTGGCATGCAATGCCTGCCGGGGCAGGAGTTTAAAACAATTTTGTACAAAAGCTCTATATTTTGAAAAGACTTCTCCTTTTAAAATCTGGTCTCCTCCATAGGTAGCATCATTAAACAGCGGGTGCCCGAGGTATTTCAAATGGGCCCTGATCTGGTGGGTTCTACCTGTTTCAAGATTGCATTGCAGGAGCGAAACATACCGTAATGTTTGCAGTACTTTGTAGTGCGTAATGGCTTTGCGGCCAAAATCTCCATCGGGAAATGCAGCGGTTACCCTTCGATCTTTGAGGCTGCGTCCCAGGTTCACATCAATAGTGCCCTCATTCGTTTCGGGTTCTCCCCATACCAGGGCCAAATACGTCCGCTCGATGGAATGATCAAAAAACTGCTTTGCCAATGATGTCATTGCCGCTTCGGTTTTGGCAATAACCAACAACCCCGAGGTATCTTTGTCTATCCGGTGCACCAGGCCCGGGCGGCCTTCGTTATCTTTCATCGTGGGTAATTGCTGAAAATGATATGTAAGCGCATTTACCAATGTGCCCGACCAGTTGTTGTAAGCAGGGTGCACTACCATTCCTGCCGGCTTATTCACTACCAGCAACGCATTATCTTCATGAACAATATTTAAAGGTATATCCTCGGGTACCACTTCTGAATCGCGAGGTGGTTCGGGAAGGTAAATCTTTATAACATCTTCCGGGCGAATTTTATGGTTTGACTTTACCATCTTATCATTCACCTTTATAAAGCCGTCTTTTACTGCTTCCTGGATCCTGTTACGGGAAACATTCGGTAGCCGGTCCATCAGGAATTTGTCAACCCTCAATAAAGATTGCCCTGGATCAACCACAATATGGTGATGGATAAAGAGGTCCTCGTCCTGAAATTCTTCCTGTAGTTTGTCCGGCTCATGCATTGCACAAAGATATATAATTTGCCTTGCGAATTGTTTTACTTAATTTTCCATTGGGATGTTGCAAATCAAAGAAAACCCATTTGTCCAGGAAATCACAACCAATAAAATGAGTGATAAAGGCTTACGGTTGTCGGTTCTTCGACTTGATGTAATTCATCCTGTAATTTCTGGAAACAAGTGGTATAAATTAAAATACAATCTTGAAGCAGCGCTGCAGGAAGGACATATCGTTTTAAGTTTTGGAGGAGCATATTCCAACCACATCCATGCGTTGGCAGCTGCTGCTAACGAAATCGGATTGAAGAGCATCGGAGTAATTCGAGGTGAACCCACATTGCCCCTGAACCCCACATTGGAATACGCCAGTAAACTTGGAATGAGACTGCACTATGTTTCACGGGCAGTTTATCGTGAAAAGACTTCACTGGCCTTTATTGATGAACTAAAAGATAAATTTGGATCTTTTTATCTTGTTCCCGAAGGAGGTACCAACCAACTTGCACTGATGGGAGCATCTGAAATTGTAAACGAAAATGTGACCCCATATGATTATTTGTGCCTTCCTGTTGGAACCGGTGGAACGATCGCCGGGGTTGTATGTGGCTTGCAAGGCCGTGGGATGGTACTTGGATTCCCTGTCCTAAAAGGATATTTTCTACAGGATGAAGTAAACAAACTGGTAATGGATCACATAAATTCTTCGTATTCGAACTGGGAATTGATAAATGATTATCATTTCGGAGGGTATGCAAAATTCACGTCTGAATTGATTGATTTCATAAACAGGTTTAAGTCGGATAGTGGGATCTCGCTGGATCCCATTTATACCGGCAAAATGATGTATGGAGTATTTGACCTGATTGAGAAAGACTACTTTAAAGAAGGGTCCCGTATCCTTGTGATTCATACCGGTGGTTTGCAGGGTATTGAGGGTTTTAATCAACGGTTTGGCAATCTTATTGAATAGAATAATTCGTTCTTTGTAACACTTCGATTTTTTGAGCATCTATGCTATTGGAGAACTGAAACAATTATGAAAAATCCTTTATCCATAAATTATTCGGAAGAAGAAAACTTAACATTAGTTGACAAAGTTTTGGAAGGTAACTCAAAAGCACTGGACAAACTTGTAGATATTCACCAGGCCTTTATTTACAACGTGGCATGGAAGATGACACACAGCAATGAAGATGCATTGGACCTTACCCAGGAGGTGCTTATTAAGGTGGTAACCAAATTGTCCACTTTTAAAAGAGAAAGTGCTTTCAGAACCTGGTTATACCGTATTGTATTCAATGAGTTCTTGCAAACTAAGAGAAAGGCCAAGGAGGATGCATTTCCAAGTTTTGAGGCACATGACCAACAATTAAACGCCGTTCCGGACCCTGATCTAACCCCCGAAGAAGAGTTGGAAATAAAGGACTACACCCGGGAAGTTAAATTCCGATGTACTTCGGCTATGCTAATTTGCCTTGACAGGGAGCAAAGACTAATCTATTTGTTGGGAGATTCTTTTGGTATCGATCACAACCTGGGTGCTGAGATCTTTGGTATATCAAAGCAAAACTTCAGGGTAAAGTTGTCCAGGGCTAGGAAGGAATTACACAATTACATGGAATACAGATGCGGTTTAATAAAAAAATCCAACCCATGCAGATGCTCTAAAAAAGCTAAGAGCGCTATAAAAATGGGAGTGTTGAATGAGAATAACCTGATCTTCAAACCTTCTTACATGAAGAAGATTGGTGATTTCGTTATAGAAAATCAAGAAACCATGAGAGAGGTGTTAGATCAGAAATATGTAGAAATTTTTCGGACCCATCCGGGCAAATCTGAGTTTGATGCACAGACTGTTGTAAGCAAAATAATCAATGACAAAACGATAAAGAATTTGTTTAACATATAAGTGAAATAAGAATTATTAAGCTAAGAGGCCATCAACAGTGGTCTCTTTTTTATACACCGGCCGGTCGGCAGGTTTTTGTAACACCTGCTTATTTTTTGCATCTAACATTCAGAACCAAAAAATCACAATATGAATACTACTAAAGAAATCTCTGCAGAATTTCCTTTCAAATCAAAATATTTGGAAGTTAAAGCCAGGCCGGACCGGCAGGGAAGTAAAATCCACTACATAGAAGAAGGTGAGGGTGATCCAATCCTTTTCCTCCACGGCAACCCAACGTCGTCATACTTATGGAGGAACATTATTCCTTACATGACTTCCCAGGGAAGATGTATTGCACCAGATCTTATCGGCATGGGAAAATCAGATAAGCCCGATATTGATTATGGTTTCCATGATACTTATGACTACCTGAATGCATTCATAGAAAAACTTGGATTGAAGAACGTAACGCTTGTACTACACGATTGGGGTTCAGGCATGGGGTTTCATTACGCAAATTTGCACCGGAATAATGTAAAGGCCATTGCATTTATGGAGGCTATGTATGATGCACCAACGTTGTTTGATATGCCGGCATCAATCAGAATGGCAATTAAGATGGTAAGAATGCCTGTATTAGGTCCACTGATGGTACAAAATGCTAATATATTCGTTAAAAAAATGCTTCCTGATATGATTTTAAGAAAGCTTACGAAAGAAGAAATGGATTATTACGCTGCACCATACCCTACCAGTAAGAGCAGAAAGCCCCTTCTTGAATGGCCAAAAGCAGTTCCTTTTGGTGGTGGCAAACCCAAAGCAGTTGCTGAGGCGGTTTCATCCTGGAATAAGTGGTTGCAAGAAACAGATATACCCAAACTTTGCTTTTATGTTTCTCCAGGTGTTGCTATTAAAGAAAAAGATATAAAGATTATAAAAGAGAGTATGAAAAACATAAAAATGATTGACCTTGGGGAAGGCCTGCATTTCATTCAGGAAGATCACCCTCATGAAATTGGTGCCGGGATATCGGAATGGTATCAAAGTATAAACCAATTAGCTTCAACAAGCCACCTTTAATAAAACTAACACAAACAAAACCTAATCAGCATTCCCTCCAGCGGGCCGTTTCTTTTCTACTGTATGGAAGATTACGTTCGCATTTTATTTAAATTTTCAGATTGATGTGTCATTCTGAAGCATTGTGAACTTCTGCAGATTTCACTATTTTGTGCGTACTTTAACAAATGTGCTGTGCACATGCTCATTGCGATGGTAACTAATAAAATAATAGTACAATGAAAATATTGATAATTGGAGGAAATGGAACTATTGGGAAAAAAGTAACATCTTACTTTGCTGATAATAACGAGATAATAATTGGAAGTAGAACAACAGGAGATGTAACAGTGGATATTACAAATAGTGATTCAATAAAATCAATGTTTGATAAAACAGGCAATCTGGATGGGATAATCTGTATTGCCGGCGAAGCTAAATGGTCTGATTTCAATGATTTAACAGAAGAAGATTATTATATCGGACTAAATAGCAAATTGATGGGACAAGTGAATGTTGTCCGTATCGGGAAAAATTATCTCAATCAAAATGGTTCAATTACTTTATCAACTGGAATTTTAGCGGATGATCCGGTTGTTAAGACTGCAAGTGCTGCGATGGTAAATGGAGGTATTCACAGTTTTGTTCGAGCTGTTGCATTGGAATTGGAAAATGGAATGCGTGTTAATGCCGTTTCCTTAGGAATGGTAGAAGATTCCTATGACAAATACAAAGATTATTTTCCTGGTCATAATCCAATTCCAATGAATAAAGTGATTAATGCATATGTAAGAAGCGTTCAAGGAAAGATCAATGGAGAGATAATTAGAGTTTATGATTAAAGGCCGGTATCAACAAAAAATATGCGCCATTTCTTCCTGCGAGCCGTCGCCAGATGCAGGGCCACCAAAGACCGGACGGAAGGAAAACAAGCGTTTATTCAAAGTCGATGACGATAATTAACAAATAGGACCAGAATATTTTAAAACATGATATTGAAATCATCGATGGTTGTGTAAAAGTACCTGATAAACCAGGGTTTGGAGTGGAACTAAATGAGGATGTCTTTAATGAATGTAAATATGATAACCTTGAAGTCAATTTGGTATGAATTTAACAATCTCACCTGTTTTCGATATCTTGTACCAATCAAACTGGGTACAATATATAATCGCTGTACGTTGGGGGAACTTAAAAAATCAGGAAAATGAAAAAATTAAACTATATTCTACTTTTGACATTTCTTATAACAAGTTGCAATACCGAAAAAAAATCCAGTAAAGAAAATCCCAAAGAGCAGGAAACGGTTATGAATGACACTATACCAAAAGTTACGGGGATAGGTGGAATATTCTTCAATTCGAAGAACCCCCGGGAAATAAGTGAATGGTATGGTAAAAACTTAGGAATGGCAGTTGATGACTTTGGCTCACCTTTCGAATTCAGAAATGCGAACAGACCCGAAGAAATCAATTATCTAAGATGGAGCCCATTTGAAGAAGGTACAGAATATTTCAATCCTTCGGAAAAAGAGTTTATGATTAATTACAGGGTGCAAAACATTGAAGGCTTGGTAAGGAATTTAAAGGAAAATGGCGTAACAATTCTCGACGATATTGAAGAATTTGAATACGGAAAATTTGTTCATATCATGGATCCTGAAGGGAATAAGATCGAGTTATGGGAGCCCATCGATAGCTTTTTTACAAATATGGGAGGAAAAACGACCAAGTAATTACTGTTCAGACCAATCCTATGGGATCACATCCAATAAATCTTGCAGTCCGGTTTCTACTTGAATTAACTGCATTGCTGGTTATTGGTATATGGGGCTGGAGGCAAGGCGAAGGCTGGATTCGATTCATCCTGGCGATTGGTTTACCTATTATCATAGCAGCGATATGGGGTATATTTGCAGTGCCAAATGACCCAAGCCGTTCAGGGACACCGCCAATTGCAGTAGCAGGAATAATTCGCCTTGTAATTGAGTTGATGATTTTTGCCATGGCCACCTGGGTACTCTTCGACTTGAAGTATTCAATATTAAGTTGGTTCCTTGGTGTTATCGTAGCTATACATTATATCATGTCATACGATCGGATCCTGTGGCTAATCAAGCAATAGATTAAACCTGGGTATTGAATGATGTTTCTATCTTTATTTGTATGATAAAATGGAAGAAAACAGGAAATATTGTTGATAATATTGAGAAATATTTATGAAAGCAATTATATACACGAAATACGGACCACCCGATGTTCTACAACTTAAAGAGGTAGAAAAACCAGTTCCCAATAACAAGGAAGTACTGGTAAGAGTATATGCTACAACAGTAAACAGGACAGATTATGCCACAATCAGGGCAATACCTTTTTTTGCAAGGTTCTTTACAGGATTGTTCAAACCAAAAAATCAAACCCCCGGAACTGAATTTTCTGGAAAAATTGAAGAAGTTGGTAAAAACGTATCGTCTCTTAAAGTCGGAGATAGAGTTTTTGGATTTAATGACCAGGGTTCAGGAGCTCATGCTCAATACCTGAAAATATCTGAAGAATTTGTGGTAACCAT
>CAZONK010000012.1:0-29917 GCA_964581095.1 uncultured Roseivirgaceae bacterium | reverse complement strand
TAATTCGGCCAAAAAAGGAAATTCTATATCGATTGCTCCTCAAAAAATAAATTTTACAGATTTTGAAGTTGAACCCGATTGGAGCGGCGCTTCTTACTGGTATGCTTTTGCAGCGCTTTGCCAGCATAAGGGCTTTCTTCTTAAAGGACTGAAATCAGATTCATTACAGGGTGACCGGGCAATTGCAACTTTTATGGAAAACCTTGGTGTACATACTGAGTTTACTGATAAAGGCACCTTTCTAACGAAAATTAAATCTGCACGAAACATCAAAATTAATTTTTCCGATTATCCTGATTTGGCACAGACTATAGCAGTAGTTTGTGCTGTAAAAGGGGTAGAAGCAACATTTACAGGTTTATCAAGCCTCAAAATCAAAGAAACAGACCGTGTTACGGCATTACAAAATGAGCTGAAAAAAATAAATGCCGATCTCAAAGAAACTGGTCCTGATAGATATGTCCTAATTCCATCGGGAAATTTGCCTGACCTTGTAGAAATTGATACCTATGAAGACCACCGGATGGCAATGGCTTTTGCACCTTTATGTACAGCTATGGATATAAAAATTAATAATCCTGATGTTGTCAATAAGTCATACCCGGAATTTTGGGTACAGGTAGAAAGTGCCGGAGTCAGAATAAAATAATTTCTTCTATTCTTCTATTTAATATACCTGAAATCATAACCTGCTTTTAGTTGTATAAGAAATTCAAAAATCAGGTTGATAACATTATCAACGTCTTTTTTATGTACCATTTCCACAGTAGTGTGCATATACTTTAGCGGTAGTGATATCAATGCTGATGCAACCCCGTCGTTGGAGTAGGCAAACGCATCAGTATCTGTACCTGTAGATCGTGACACTGCACCCCGCTGAAACTTGATTTTCTTTTTCTTCCCTACATCCATTATCATTTTACGGACATTGTTATGGACTGCAGGGCCATAAAATACAACCGGACCACTACCTGCTTTTTGTTCGCCACTCTTCTTTTTGTCATACAAAGGCGACATGGTATCATGGCATACATCGGTAACAATTGCGACATCCGGTTTAATTCTTTCAGCGATCATTTGAGCACCCCTTAATCCAATTTCCTCCTGTACTGCATTTACCACATATAGCCCAAAATCCAATTTTACCTTATTTTCTGAAAGTTTTCTTGCCACCTCAGCAATCATAAATCCTCCAATCCTGTTGTCCAATGCCCTTCCAACATGATACTTGTTATTCAGTGTCATCAATAGATCGTCAAAAGTGATTACAGCTCCCACATGGACACCCATTTTTTCTACTTCCTTTTTGTTTTCAGCCCCAACATCTACAAACAGGTTTTTTAGTGAAGGCTGGGTTTCTTTTTCACCATGACGCACATGTATTGCCGGCCAGCCAAAAATTCCTTTCACTATCCCTGATTCCGTATGTATATTCACCCTTTTTCCGGGTGCAATCTGGTGATCAGATCCGCCGTTTCGAATAACATAAATGTATCCTTCAGCAGAAATGTAATTTACGAACCAGGATATTTCATCGGCATGTGCCTCAATCACTACTTTGTAATTTGATTTTGGATTAATAACTGCCACTGCCGTCCCATAGGTATCAGTAAAATATTCATCCGTATAGGGATTAATATAATCCAACCAGATTCTCTGCCCTTCTGACTCAAAGCCTGTGGGTGAAGCATTGTTGAGATATTTTTCCAGAAATTGTTTACTCTTTTTATCCATTTTAATTCATTTTCTTAATTCAAGTTTTTAAAATCCTTATCAAAAGTACCCTAATAGTAATGTTTTCTTAAGAAGTATTTATAGTGGGATATTCCCATGTTTTTTTCGCGGCAGTACATCAACCTTATTCTCCGCCATCTCAAAAGCAGAAATCAGCTTACGTCGAGTTTCCCTGGGAAGAATAATTTCGTCAATGTAACCCCGGGCAGCTGCCCGGTAAGGGTTTGCAAATTTACGTGTGTATTCATCCACTTTTTCCTGCAATTTTTCTTCCGGGTTATCTGCTTCCTTTATTTCCTTCCTGTGAATAATCTCTGCAGCTCCTTTAGCACCCATTACTGCAATTTCAGCGGTTGGCCATGCATAATTCATGTCTGCTCCGATATGCTTTGAATTCATTACATCATAAGCACCTCCATAAGCTTTTCGGGTGATAACTGTAATTCGTGGTACCGTAGCTTCGCTGAACGCGTAAAGAAGTTTTGCCCCGTTAATAATTATTCCGTTCCACTCCTGGTCTGTTCCGGGAAGAAACCCCGGTACATCTTCGAATACAAGCAATGGAACATTAAATGCATCGCAGAACCTTACAAACCGGGCGCCCTTTTTACTTGAATTGATGTCGAGGACCCCGGCGAATGATGCAGGTTGATTTGCTACAATGCCTATGGATCGACCCGCCAGTCTTGCAAAACCAATGATGATATTTTCTGCAAAATCCTTTTTCAACTCCATAAAACTATCTTCATCCACAACTCCCTCTATCACTTCCTTCATATCATAAGGAATATTTGGATTAGTCGGTACGATATCATCCAAGACTTCCCTTGTTTCGTCTTTCAATTCATAAGGTATTTTCGGTGGATCATCTTCGCAATTTTGAGGTATATAACTTAGTAGTCGCTTGATATTATTAATGCATTCCACTTCGTTCTCGCAGCTCAAATGTGAAATTCCACTTTTCATTCCATGAGCATCCGCTCCACCAAGTTCTTCGGAAGTTACTTCCTCCTGGGTAACCGTTTTAACAACGTTAGGGCCGGTAACAAACATGTAAGAAGTATTTTTAACCATAAGAATAAAGTCAGTGATCGCAGGAGAATACACTGCTCCTCCTGCACAGGGGCCCATAATGGCAGAAATCTGTGGTATAACCCCCGATGCGCGGGTGTTTCTAAAAAAAATATCTGCATAACCTCCCAGTGAAACGACGCCTTCCTGAATCCGTGCCCCACCCGAATCATTTAATCCAATAACGGGAGCTCCATTTTGCATTGCCAAATCCATAATCCTCACAATCTTTTCTGCATAAGCTTCGGAAAGTGACCCGCCAAATACAGTAAAGTCCTGGGAGAAAACATACACTATCCGACCAGTGATCTTACCGTAACCGGTTACTACCCCATCTCCTAGAATCCTTTGCTTTTCAAGGCCAAATTCATGGCTCCGATGGACTACAAATTTTCCAATTTCTTCAAACGATCCTTCATCAAGAAGAATATGGATTCGCTCCCTTGCAGTTAGTTTCCCCTTGTTATGCTGAGATTCTATTCTTTTCTCGCCACCACCCAAAAGGGCATCTTTATTTTTAAGTTCGAGCCTTTCTAAATTCTCTTCTTTACTCTTGAATTTAGCTACTACCTTATGATTGTTTCCTTTATTCTCCATAGTCGGGATTGTCATCGGTCATTTTTCAAATATACCACCAACACAGTTAAATCAACGAGGTGTTAAATGACAAATAAAACATTTAAATTCATTAATATCCTCTAAAAATACCGAGGTGTAATCATCTATATTTGCATGGTTTTGAACAAAGCTCCAGGATGAAACAGTCAATCCGCACAGGCATTATTGATATGGGAACGAATACATTCCATTTGTTAATTGGAGGCTCAAAATGCAAACCCCTGGAAATTATTCATAGTGAAAAAATAGCTGTACGGCTTGGGAAAGGTGGCATTTCATCCGGAAAAATAGCTGAAAGTGCCATTACCCGGGCCATTGATACTCTCCACTCTTTTGTTGAATCTGCCACGCAATTGGGAGTTTCAAATCTACAGGCATTTGCCACAAGTGCAATGAGGAACGCTTCAAACGCCCCCGAAGTCATGGCAAAAATAAAAACAGAAACAGATATATCTGTCCAGGTTATTGATGGGGAAACCGAAGCATTAAATATATTCTCCGGTGTAAAAGCGGCGATGGATTTAGCATCTGGATATCACCTGATTATGGATATTGGAGGAGGAAGTGTAGAGTTTATTTTCTGTACACAAAAATCTATCCTTTGGAAAAAAAGTTTTGAAATTGGTGTGCAAAGATTAAAAGACAGGTTCCAGCAAAATGATCCAATTAAGCAAAACGAGATTGATGCATTGAACATGCATTTCAACTCCAGTTTGTCGGAACTTGCAGATAAAATTAGTATTTATAAGCCTACTATTCTTGTTGGATGTTCGGGCACGTTTGGTACACTCAGTGATATATATGAAATCAGAAATAATATTCCTTCATCAAGATCTACTTCTGAAGGAAACTTTGACCTGAATGCCTTCCCGGGAATTTATGAGGAACTAATTACAAATGATTATAATAAAAGAATGGAAATTGCAGGAATGTCAACATTACGTGCTGACATGATAGTTGTAGCAGTGATATTGCTTCGGTGGGTTATAAATGAGGCATCATTTAATGACATCCGTATCTCACACTATGCTATGAAAGAAGGTATTTTATATGAATCTTTGAACTGCAAAAAATATGAATAATTACAGCTATAATAATCTTTTATCTTTTGCTAATAGTGTTTTCCTCAAAATGGGATGCCCTGAAAATGATGCACAAATTGCTTCAAAATCTCTTATTGCTGCTGATCTGCGTGGGGTTGATTCACACGGAATTGCACGGCTTATCGGATATGTAAGACTCTGGGAATCAGGAAGAATTAATGCTACTCCCGAGATTAAGGTTGTACACGAAACCCCAAGTACTGCTGTGGTTGATGGTGACGCGGGGCTTGGCCTTGTTGTAGCACCTTTTGCAATGAAAGTTGCAATTAAAAAAGCAGAAAGTGCTGGAACAGGGTGGGTAGCGGTAAGAAATACAAATCATTTCGGGATAGCAGGAATTCATTCAGAAATGGCTATTGAAAATGATATGGTTGGTATTTCTATGACCAACGCGAGCCCACTTGTTGCCCCAACATTTTCGAACGAAAGATTATTGGGTACCAACCCCATATCGGTGGCTATCCCTGCAGGAAATGAACCTCCGTTTGTTGCTGATTTTGCCACTACTACAGCGGCAAATGGGAAGCTGGAAATACTTCAAAGAAAAGAGGAGATAGCTCCACTTGGCTGGATTCAGGATAAAGAGGGATTTCCCACTGAGAACCCTCATGCATTAAAAGATGGTGGAGCGTTACTTCCTCTGGGTGGTGACAGGGATCATGGCAGTCACAAAGGATATTGTCTTGGATCAATTGTTGATATTTTTTCAGCTATTTTTTCGGGGGCAAACTACGGACCATGGGTTCCCCCGTTCGTAAGTTTTTTACCGCTTGCAGATGACCTTGTCGGAGAAGGGATTGGCCATTTTTTTGGAGCCCTGCGCATTGATGCATTCCGCTCTGCTGAAGATTTTAAGAAACACATGGACAATTGGATAGGACGATTCAGGAGCGCTGAAACAATTCCGGGGCAAGACAGGGTATTAATTCCTGGCGATCCTGAAAGAGAATTTGAAAAGGAAAGAAGATCTACAGGTATCCCTCTTAATGAAAAAGTGGTAGTGGACTTAAAAAGCCTCTCCGCGAAAATGAAGATTGATTTCTAGTCTATTTTGGTTAAATAGAAATGAAGGCACCAATAACCCATGGTGAAGCGTAGGGAGAGTTGCTATCATGGGTTACATCGTACATTGCCATTATATTCAGATAGGCTTTTCCTATTGGTTGTGACAATCCTCCACCAAGAAGTACACGGGTAAATGTTTCCCTGGGATTATTTTCAAGACTGGGAATCCGATTCATATTAATAAAATTGTACTGAGCCATTACAAATACCCTATAGATAAGCATCTGCATTACATATACATTTCCTCCATATCGATGGTCATCAGCATCATTGAACTTGTCTTTATAATATTGGTAAGTTGCTCCAACTCCTACAGATAATTTCCTTGTCAACATATAACCAACAGTTGGAGACAGACTAATATAGGATGATACGGATGAACTGGAAAATCCAACTCCGCCTCCGGTATAAATCCTGTCTTTAAATGAGGGCCCTGAATCCATATCCACATCCTTCTGGCCAAAAGCGAAGCCGCATATAAACACAAGGGTACACGTTATTACTACTTTAATTGATTTAGTCACTTTCGGGAAATGTTTTTTTAATTTTATTCTTCTTCTACGATTACGTAGATATCTTCAGCCGGCTTCTTCATCAGGTATTTTTCCCTCGCAAATTTCTCCAGCAATGCCTCGTCGCTAAGTAATTCCTCGCGGTCATCCTTAACTTCAACAATTTTCTCCTGGTAATAAACTTTTTCCTGCTGCAGGGTATTTAGTTTTTTGGTGAGCATGTACTGCGAATAAATATCATTGGAGTCAAAAAATGTCATCCAAAGTAAAAAGAAAAACCCGGTAAGAAAGAAAAAATTTTTTGTGAATGAAGGAAGCTTTTTGATCATCTCGCAAGAATTTGGACTAAAATTAAGGAAAAACAATGGATAATATCAAAAAAGCAGCTTGAAGAATTTAAAAAAGCATTCAGACTCGGAAGACAAAATTAGACTCTAACGCATAATAAAGGCCATTATATAACAATAATGGCCTTTAAATTCATTGGTGAGAATTATCCCAGTTTATTCGGAAATAGGGCCATTTCTCCCAATTCTTCTTCTATTCGAAGTAATTGGTTATACTTAGCAATACGATCTGACCTTGAAGCAGAGCCAGTTTTAATCTGACCGGTATTTAATGCTACCGCAAGATCTGCAATGGTTGTATCTTCAGTTTCTCCCGAGCGATGCGAAATTACACTTGTGTAGGAGTTTTTCTTTGCAAGGTTCACCGCGTTAATTGTTTCAGTAAGTGTACCTATCTGGTTTACTTTTATTAGGATCGAATTTGCGATATCATCGTCAATACCTTTCTGTAAACGTTCTACGTTGGTTACGAACAGGTCATCCCCAACTAGCTGAACCTTATCTCCAATAAGTGAGGTATGTTCTTTCCAGCCGGCCCAATCATCTTCAGCCATTGCATCTTCAAGTGATATAATCGGATATTTGTTTACCCAGTCCTTCCAGAATCCAGCCATTTCAGATGACGTAAGTTTATCGCCCGTTGAAGAAAGGTGATACAGGCCGTCCTCTGCATTATAATATTCTGATGAGGCAGGATCCATAGATATGAATACATTTTCCCCCGGTTTATAACCCGCTTTTTCAATTGCGTCAAGTACCACTTCAATTGCTTCCTGGTTTGATCCAAGATTGGGAGCAAAACCTCCTTCATCCCCAACATTAGTTGAATGCCCTTTTGATGCCAGTACTTTTTTCAGGGAATGGAATATCTCCACACCCGTTCTCAACGCTTCAGAAAATGTATCAGCTCCAACAGCCATGACCATAAATTCCTGAAAGTCGATTGCATTATCAGCATGGCTCCCACCATTAAGAATATTCATCATCGGAATTGGAAGAGTATTGGCATTTACGCCGCCAATATACCTGTATAAAGACTGTCCTGACTCCATTGCGCCAGCTTTTGCCACAGCAAGTGAAACTCCAAGAATTGCATTGGCACCTAGTTTCGACTTATTTGGTGTCCCGTCAAGATCGATCATCAGGTTATCAATGAGATTTTGCTCATCCACCGGAAGACCCAATAATTCTTCTTCAATTATTCCGTTTACGTTGTCCACCGCTTTAAGTACTCCTTTCCCTAAATAAACATCTTTCTCTCCATCTCTAAGTTCTACTACTTCGTGTACTCCGGTAGATGCTCCGGACGGTACCGCAGCCCTACTTAATAAACCATTGCTGGTGACGACTTCTACTTCAACAGTAGGATTACCCCTTGAATCAAGAATTTGGCGCGCATGAACACTTTCTATTAAACTCATAATTTATAGATTTAAATGTGAATTGAATTAACAAAATTATCAAACAGGTACCTTGAATCATGTGGGCCTGGCGATGATTCAGGATGATATTGTACTGAAAAGGCCTCATTTCCTTTCACAATAAATCCTTCAACTGTATCATCATTCAGGTTCAGATGTGTAAGTTCAACTTCTGAAGAATTTTTTATTCCATCGGAACTTACACAGAAACCGTGATTCTGTGAAGTAACTTCACACGTGCCTGTTTTCAGGTTTTTAACCGGATGGTTTAGGCCCCGGTGCCCGTGGTGCATTTTAAATGTAGATATTCCACATGCCCTTGCAAGAACCTGGTGGCCGAGGCATATACCAAACAATGCCTTTTTTGATTTCAGGATTTTCTGAACCGTTTCTACTGCATAGTCCATTACTGCAGGATCGCCTGGTCCATTTGAAAGAAAATATCCACTGGGACCCCATTCTTCCATTTCTTCAAATGTAGTTTTTGCTGGAAATACTTTACACTTACATCCCCTTGCAACCAGGTTGTCGAGAATACTCTTTTTAATTCCAAGGTCGAGAACCGCTACATTAAGTTTTCCTTCTTCACCAACAATGTAAGGCTTTTTGGTGCATACCATGGATGAAAGTTCAAGTCCTTCCATAGAAGGGATCTTATCCAACTCTGCTTGTAATTGATCTTCATCCAACTCAGATGAAATTATGGCATTCATTGCACCTTTTGATCTTATATGTCGAACGATCATTCGTGTATCAACATCTGCAATGCCCACCACTCCGGCGTTTTCCAAGTATTCCTGTAGACTTTGTGAAGCGGTATACCTCGAATGAACCATCGAATAATCATTCACTACAATGCCTGATATCTGGGGATGGTCTGATTCATTCTCAGAATCTACCACACCATAATTTCCAATGTGCGATGTGGTATTAACAATCACCTGACCAAAATAGGAAGGATCCGTATAAATTTCCTGATAACCAGTCATGCCGGTGTTAAAGCAAATCTCCCCCCCATTCGTTCCTATTTTTCCAATTGCTGTTCCTTTAAATATCTGGCCATCTTCTAGTAATAAATAGGCAACTTTTCTGGAGGAAGGATTCATACTTTATTAAAATTTTCACTAAAATAAAAAAGGGATAAGACTTACGTCCTATCCCCTTTATTAATATTTAAACAAATTTCTAATTTGTCTTCTTATCATCACTTTCTTCATCATCAGAGCTGTCTTTTGATTTGGGAGTTTCATCTGTTACCTCATCGGATTTTTCGGAAGTACTTTCTGTTTCATCTTCGACTACTTCTTTTTCAGCCACTTCATTCGACTCTTCCTCAACTACCTGAGTTTCCTCAGTTATTTCAATTTTAGATTCAACCACATCGGTCTCTTCTTCAACTTTGTCTTCAACAGTTTGCTCTTCTTTTACTTCAGCAGTAACTTCTTCTTCCGTAACCTCTTCTACAGCTGCTTCCTCATCAACTTGTTCTTGTTCTACTTCACCACTTTCTTTTTCATCAGCAGGCTCTTCTACTACTACCGCTTCTTCAACTACTTCTGCAGTTTTAGCTTCCGGTGTAGTTTCCTCAGATTTATTCTTGCCTCTGCGACTTCTCCTTGTTTTTGTTTTTTGGTCCTTGGATTCTTTCAACTCAAGCATTAACTCATTGTAGTCAACAAGTTCGATAAAACACATATCTGCATTATCTCCCAGCCTGTTACCCGTCTTGATGATCCGGGTATATCCACCCGGACGAGAGGAAATCCTATCTGCAACCTCATTAAACAGGACTTGAACTGAGTCTTTGTCCTGCAAATAGGAAAAAACAATTCTTCTTGAATGTGTTGTGTCCGTTTTTGCTTTTGTAAGCAATGGCTCAACATACTTTCTTAGTGCTTTTGCTTTGGCAACAGTAGTTTCTATCCTTTTATGAAGGATGAGTGAAGAGGCCATATTGGAAAGCATCGCCTTCCTGTGTGGTGTCGTTCTTCCTAAATGATTGAATTTCTTCCCGTGTCTCATTATTATTCCTCTTCTAGTTTATACTTGAGAAGATCCATCCCAAAAGTCAGGTTTTTCTCTGATACAAGTTGTTCAAGTTCAGCAAGTGATTTTTTACCAAAATTCCTAAATTTCATCATATCAGAAATTTCGAGTCGGACCAAATCCCCAAGCGATTTTACATCTGCAGCTTTCAGGCAGTTGTAAGCACGCACTGAAAGATCAAGGTCACTCAGCATAGTTTTAAGTAATTTACGCATGTGCAGCATTTCCTCGTCAACCTGCTCTGGTTCTCCGGAATCACCGGCATCAAGAACCATGTTTTGATCGGAGAACAACATGAAATGCTGAATTAATATTTTGGCAGCACTTTGCAATGCCATTTCAGGATGAATTGATCCATCTGTCTCGATATCAAGGATCAACATCTCATAATCTGTTTTTTGCTCAACCCTTGTATTATCAATTGAGTATTTTACAGTTTTTATTGGGGTGAAAATGGCATCTATAGGAATGTAGCCAAATACCTGCTCATTGGGTTTGTTTTCCTCAGCAGGTAAATACCCTCTTCCTTTGTCAATTGTTAATTCCAGCTCAAAGTCAGATTTTTCATCCATGTTGCAGATCACATGATCAGGGTTCAGTATTTCAAATACTGAAGTATATTTTGAAATATCACCGGCTTTAAACTGTTTTTGATTCTTTATTGAGATATTGACTTTGTGCTTATTTTCTATCGTTTCACCAATTTTCTTAAATCGAACCATTTTCAGATTAAGAATAATTTCGGAAACATCTTCTACAACGCCTTCTATAGTCGAAAATTCATGCAACACTCCAGGAACCTTAATTGCGGTAATCGCATATCCCTCAAGTGAAGAAAGAAGGATTCTCCTCAAAGCATTACCCATAGTTACGCCATATCCTTTTTCTAATGGTTTAAATGTGAATAATCCGTGAAAATCATCTGCTTTTTCCATTGATACCTTTTCGGGCATCTGAAATGTTAATATTGACATATTGTAATTAGTTAAGTTTGAGTCCCTGCACATAACAGGAACTTAAATGTTATTAATATCCTATTATGTTTATTTTGAGTAAAGTTCTACAATAAGTTGTTCCTGAATATTCTCAGGAATATCCTCCCTCATTGGTATAGAAATTATTCTACCTCGCATTTCGATAGCATCCCATTCCAACCATGGGTATTTACTTCCTGCACTTGCCAGACTATTGGTTATGACTTCGAGCGACTTTGCTTTCTCTCTTACTCCAACAACATCGCCGACCCGTACAGAGTATGATGAAATATTTACTACATCACCGTTCACAGTAATGTGTTTGTGAAGAACCAGTTGCCTTGCACCTCTCCGGGTAGGGGCTATACCCATCCTGTAAACGGTGTTGTCCAACCGTGATTCCAGTAACTGAAGGAGTACTTCACCTGTGATACCACCTTTTCGTGAAGCGCGCTCAAACAGGTTTCGAAATTGACGTTCCAAAACACCGTAAGTATATTTTGCCTTTTGTTTTTCAGCAAGTTGTAGTGCATATTCAGATTGCTTCCTTCTACGACCCCGGGTCTGAACTTGTTTATGTGCCTTACGCTGAAGCGCTTTACTTGCTCCAAAAATGGGCTCATTAAATCTTCGCGCTACCTTTGTTTTAGGACCTCTATATCTAGCCATTCTTTATTATTCTTAATAATTAATTATACTCTTCTCCTTTTGGGAGGCCTGCAACCATTGTGAGGAAGCGGTGTTACATCCTTAATTGCAGTAATTTCAATGCCCGTTCCCTGGATTGTACGAATAGCAGATTCTCTTCCAGCTCCCGGGCCCTTCACGAAAACTTCAACTTTTCGTAACCCCAAATCATATGCCTTTTGAGAACAATCCTGTGCAGCAACCTGCGCTGCATAGGGGGTATTCTTTTTAGAACCTTTAAATCCCATTTTCCCGGCAGATGCCCAGGAAATTACCTGTCCTGCATTGTTTGTCATGGAAATAATGATATTGTTAAATGAAGCTTTGATGTGCACCTGTCCCAGTGCTTCTACAATAACAACCCTTTTCTTTCCTTTACCTTTTCTTTGTTGTGCCATATTGCTATGTTATTCGCTTATCCAGCTAATGCCATTCTAATTATTTAAGTGCCTTTTTCTTATTGGCCACTGTTTTTCTTTTACCTTTCCTTGTCCTGGAATTGTTTTTTGTACGTTGACCACGCACAGGTAATCCTCTACGGTGACGTAATCCCCTGTAACATCCGATATCCAGAAGTCGTTTAATGCTCATCTGAACTTCAGACTTAAGAACACCTTCTATCTTGTATTCTTCATTAATGATCTTTCGGATAGCATTGGATTCTTCAATGGTCCAGTCATCAACTTTTTTATCAATGTCAACTCCAGCTTTTACTAGGATGGAATTTGCATTTGAACGACCTATACCATAGATATAGGTTAAACCAATTTCTCCTCTTTTTTGTCCCGGAATATCTACTCCTGCTATTCTAGCCATAATAAAATATCTTAACCTTGTCTTTGTTTGAACCTAGGATTCTTCTTGTTAATCACGTAGACTTTACCTTTCCTTCTGATTATTTTACAATCAGCGCTACGCTTTTTTACGGATGCTTTAACTTTCATCGTTTTGTTACTTATATCTGTAAGTTATTCTTCCTTTTGTCAGGTCATAAGGAGACATTTCTAATTTCACCTTATCTCCTGGCAATATTTTAATATAATACATTCTCATTTTGCCGGAAATATGAGCGATCACCTGGTGACCGTTTTCGAGCTCAACCCTGAACATTGCATTAGACAACGCTTCTACAATTGTTCCGTCTTGCTCTATGGAAGCTTGTTTAGCCATATCAGTTATTAAAATTTTCTTCCAAATATTTATGAGTTGTGAGTATTTCAGTTTTATCCTGATGTACTACAACCGTATGTTCATAATGTGCTGACGGCATCCGATCCTCTGTACGAATAGTCCATCCATCTGATTCCTGCACCACATTCTTCGTTCCCAGATTAATCATCGGTTCAATGGCAATGACGAGACCCTTTTTGATTTTAGTTCCTCTACCTTTTTTACCATAGTTTGGTACTTCGGGCGATTCATGCAAATCTCTTCCAAGTCCATGGCCTACCAGTTCCCGCACAACAGTATATCCTTTTTTTTCCACAAAGGTCTGTATCGAGTTACCTATATCACCAATCCTGTTTCCGGCAACAGCATTTCCAATACCTATATAAAGCGACTCTTTAGTCGCTTTGAGTAGTTCCTCAATTTCATGTGACACTTCTCCAATCGGATAAGTATAAGCGCAATCACTATGGAATCCTTTATAAAAGACCCCTGCATCAATGCTTATTATATCACCCTCTTTCAATTCCTGATCCGAAGGGAAACCATGGACAACATTTTCATTCATTGATATACACAACGAATAAGGAAACCCATTATACCCTTTGAACGATGGTTTTCCGCCATTGTCCAGGATGTATGTTTCAGCAATCTTATCCAGTTTGCTGGTTTTTACACCGGGTTTAATTTCCCTGGCCACTTCACCATGGGCTTTGCTGAGAATTTCAGCACTCTCACGGATCAGTTCAATTTCCCCTTCATTCTTATAATGGATCATTATTATAAGAAATCAAGCTACTGCTACATTCTGAGAACGTCCTTTTACCCTACCAGACTTCATAAGTCCCTCATAATGCCTCATAAGCAAATAGCTTTCTATCTGCTGCAATGTATCAAGAATTACCCCCACCATGATCAACAGTGAAGTACCCCCAAAAAATTGCGAGAATCCCTGGCTAACGCCGGCCAATGTTGCAAAAGCAGGCAAAATGGCTACAATAGCAAGAAATATGGACCCCGGAAGTGTAATACGGGTTAATACTGTGTCTATATATTCAGAGGTTGCTTTGCCCGGTTTTATACCCGGAACAAATCCCCCGTTTCTTTTTAAGTCTTCAGAAATCTGATTAGGATTTACGGTTATGGCGGTATAGAAAAATGTAAATACCAGGATCAATAACCCAAAGGTAACGTTGTACTGCCACGACCTGTAATCGGCAAACGCCGTTCCAACATAAGCAGCAATATCGCTGTTATCCGCCCACAGATTTGCCAACATTGATGGTAAAAACATTAATGACTGTGCGAAAATGATAGGCATAACCCCTGCAGAATTAACTTTTAGGGGAATATACTGGCGTTGCCCGCCGTAAACTTTATTCCCTATTACCTGCTTGGCATATTGCACCGGTATCCTGCGGGTAGCCTGTGTGAAAGCGACCACTGCCATCACCACGAAGAATAAGGCAACGATCTCAAGTACAAAAAACAAAGCGCCGCTCATTCCTTTGGATACAGCTTCAGCTACCAGCTGGAAAGGCAACGTCGAAATAATACCGATCATAATCAGCATGGATATGCCATTGCCAATTCCCTTTTCGGTTATTCGTTCACCAAGCCACATTGTAAACATGGTTCCGGCAACAAGAATGATTACCGATGAAATCTGGAACCAGTAGGGATCAAGAATTATAGCCTGGGCAGGTATGGAAGCATTGATATACGCCAACGACTGTGCAAACGTAATCGCAATGGTCAATACCCTTGTAATCTGATTTATTCTTTTACGTCCGGATTCCCCCTCTTTTTGCAGCTTTTGAAAATATGGAACTGCTACCGTGAGCAATTGAATTACGATAGACGCCGATATGTAGGGCATAATACCCAGGCCAAATATAGATGCCCTTGAAAATGCACCACCGAGGAAAGTATTCAGTAAACCAAAAATACCCTGAGCTTCCCCTGCCACCTGTTTCAGGATGACCGGATCAACCCCGGGAAGAACAATATAGGATCCTAACCGGAATATGATTAGAAAACCAACTGTATTCAGAATCCTGATCCTAAGGTCCTCAATTGAAAAAATGTTCTTTATGGTTTGAAAAAACTTCTTCATAATTTATAGTACAGTCACTGTTCCTCCTGAACTTTCTATACTTGTTGCTGCGGATGAAGAAAATTTATGCGCAGTAACCTTTAATTTTGTTTTAAACTCTCCTCTTCCCAGGATTTTAACTTTATCCTTTTTCCTTACTATACCATTTTCAATAAGAAAATCGATTGTTATTTCCTTCGTTTTCGTCTTTTCAGCCAGTTCCTGAAGAGTATCCAGGTTTACAGCTTTATAAGCGACCCTGAATGGATTTCTAAAGCCAAATTTAGGCACCCTTCTTTGCAATGGCATTTGTCCGCCTTCAAAACCAAGCTTTTTGGAATATCCTGACCTTGATTTGGCGCCTTTGTGACCACGTGTTGATGTTCCGCCACGTCCTGATCCCTGGCCCCTTCCGAGTCGTTTATTATTTCTTACTGATCCTTTTGCAGGAGTTAATGTATGCAATTTCATTTTATAGCTCCGTTACTGATACCAAATGGTTGACTTTTTTTATCATTCCAGCAATTTGAGGTGTCAATTCCACTTCCACGCTTTTATCTATTTTGCCAAGTCCTAAAGCCTTGATCGTACGCTTCTGGTCTACTGGTCTTTTGATTGTACTTCTTACCTGTGAAATTCTAACTTTTGACATCACTATCGTTATTAACCGTTGTACACTTTGCTCAATGATATTCCTCGATATTGCGCTACTGTATAAGCATCACGCATATTTGTTAAGGCATCAAAAGTTGCTTTAACCACATTATGTGGATTTGAAGATCCTTTTGACTTTGCCAATACGTCTTTTACTCCAGCACTTTCTAGTACTGCACGCATCGCACCACCGGCAATCACACCTGTACCATGAGAAGCAGGTTTCAAAAGAACTCTTCCTCCTCCGTATTTCCCAATAGCTTCGTGTGGAACGGTATGATTTACAATTGGTACTTTCACCAGATTCTTCTTCGCGTCATCAATACCTTTCGCAATGGCATCGGTTACTTCATTGGCTTTACCAAGTCCGTACCCCACAACACCATTACCATCGCCAACGACTACAATTGAAGAAAAACTAAACCTACGTCCACCTTTTACAACTTTTGCCACCCTTTTGATCGCAACTACTTTCTCAGTTAGTTCAATCTCACTGGCTTTTACAGATCTTATATTACTACTTTGACTCATTATCTATATTTTTTAAAATTCAAGACCACCTTCCCTGGCACCTTCTGCTAAAGCCTTTATCTGTCCATGATACTTGTATCCGCCCCGGTCAAATATTACTTTTTTAACCCCTGATGCTTTTGCTGCTTCTGCCATTTTTGCACCAACCTGTTTTGATGTTTCAATTGTCACGTTTCCTTTCACACCCAGGATGTGTGAATTTGTTGCCGCAATCGTATGACCTTTCGTATCATCAATTATCTGAGCATAAATGGCCTTGTTGCTTTTAAATACTGACAACCTGGGTCGCTCAGAAGTTCCATTAACTTTATTTCTGATACCATTTCGTATCCTTAATCGACGTTTTACTTTATCAAGTGCCATTTCTATAACTATTTAGCTGCAGTCTTGCCTGCTTTTCTTCTTACTTGCTCACCCACAAAGCGAACCCCCTTACCTTTGTAAGGCTCTGTTTTTCTAAATGCCCTGATTTTTGCAGCCACCTGACCGATGAGTTGCTTATCGATACCTTCGAGTCTTACAATCGGGTTTTTCCCTTTCTTTGATTCAGCTGTAACTTTAATTTCCGCCGGTATTGCAAAATGGATATTATGTGAATACCCAAGGCTAAGTTCCAAAACATTGCCCTGTGCATTGGCTTTATACCCTACACCTACCAACTCAAGTTCTTTTGTATATCCTTCACTTACTCCAATAACAGCGTTGTTAATCAATGAACGGTAAAGACCATGTTGTGCCTTGTGCATCTTTTGTTCGGTAGGACGCTCCAGACGAAGTGATCCATCTTTTTGCTCAATTTTAAAATCAGGATTAAAATTTTGGGAAATTTCTCCTTTTGGCCCTTTTGCTACAACCATATCATTCTTTATCTCAATGGTTACACCATCGGGGATCGCTATCGCCATTTTTCCTATTCGTGACATTATACCAAATATTTAATAAACGTGACACAATACCTCGCCACCAATATTCAGTTTGCGAGCTTCTTTATCTGTAATAATACCTTTCGAAGTGGATATAATTGCAATCCCCAATCCATTTAAAACACGTGGTAAACTTTCCGCGCCAACGTATTTCCTTAATCCTGGCTTGCTTATCCTTGTAAGGTTAAGAATCGCGTTTTTCTTTGAGACGGAATTATACTTCAGTGCGATTTTAATATTGCCCTGATAGTTAACATCATCCTCAAATTTATAATTCTGGATGTATCCCTTGTCGAAAAGTACTTTTGTAATCTGCTTCTTCATATTTGAAGCAGGTACTTCTACAACTCGATGTCCTGCCTTAATGGCATTACGTACCCTTGTCAAATAATCTGCTATTGGATCCGTCATTCTTTTATTTTTTTATCTCATAACCCAAAACGGGGCTGCAAAGATACTGAAATTATTTTATTCTTATTTATTAATACAACTTGTTTTACCAACTCGATTTTGTTACTCCAGGAATTTTCCCATCATTGGCCATTTCACGAAATGTAACCCTTGAAATTCCAAACCTGCGCATGTATCCCTTAGGACGTCCTGTAAGCTTGCACCTGTTGTGCAACCGTACTTTTGAAGAATTCCTGGGAAGTTTATCCAACGCTTCATAGTCGCCTGCAGCTTTTAAAGCTGCTCTTTTTGCGGCATATTTTGCTACGAGTTTTTCTCGCTTGCGTTCCCTGGCTTTTACTGATTCTCTTGCCATCTTTTAATTGTTTTTATTAGCAAAAGGCAATCCAAATGCCTTTAGTAGTTCATAACCCTCTTCATCGGTATTTGCAGAAGTAACAATAGTGATATTCATACCACTAATTTGATTCACCTTATCTATGCTTATTTCCGGAAAAATTATCTGCTCCTTTATACCCATGGTGTAATTTCCCCTTCCGTCAAATCCTTTCTCACTTATTCCTCTGAAGTCACGTACTCTTGGTAGTGCAACAGCTACCAACCGATCAATAAATTCATACATCTTGTTGCCATGAAGTGTAACACGTGCTCCGATAGGCATTCCTTCTCGTAATTTAAAGTTGGAGATAGAATATTTTGCCTTTGTTGGAACCGCCTGTTGACCTGTGATGATCGTAAGTTCTTCAACTCCTGTATCCACAAGTTTTTTATCTGCAACTGCACTGCCTATTCCCTTATTTACACTTACTTTAAGGATCTTAGGTACCTGCATAACCGATTTGTACTGAAACTTTTCTTTCAGCTCAGCGACAATCTCATTTACATATTTTTCCTTTAATCTTGGAATAGCCATTATTTAATAAATTCTCCTGTTTTTTTAGAATACCTTTTGATTTTACCTTCCGTATCCCGTTTTCTTCCGGTACGTGTAGGCTCACCTGTTGCAGGGTCAACCAGCATCAAATTACTTAGATGAATTCCAGCTTCAGTTTTTTCTATACCTCCTTCGGGTTTTGCAGCGGATGGTTTGATATGTTTTGTAATCATATTTAAGCCTTCTACAATAGCCCTGTTCTTGGAAGCAAGTATTTCCAGAACTTTCCCGGTTTTATCTTTATGGTTGCCGGAGATTACCTTTACAGTATCATCCTTACGTATATGCCGCTTTTGCTGCTTATTAAATTTCCTTTCCATTTTCTTATATTACTTCAGGTGCCAGTGAAACAATCTTCATGAATTGCTTTTCGCGTAATTCCCTTGCAACCGGTCCAAATATCCGTGTTCCCCGAGGTTCATCATTCTCGGAAAGTAATACAGCAGCATTGTCTTCGAACTTTATATATGAGCCGTCCTTGCGACGAACTTCTTTTTTTGTTCTGACAACTACAGCTTTTGACACAGTACCTTTTTTCATGCTGCTGGATGAAAGTGCTGTTTTCACTGTAACAACAATTGTATCGCCAACACTGGCATATCTCTTACCTGTGCCACCGAGAACACGTATGCAGAGGACCTCTTTGGCTCCGCTATTATCAGCAACGTTTAATCTAGATTCCTGTTGTACCATTTTTACTTAGCCCTCTCTATTATTTCAGTCAATCGCCACCTTTTTTTCTTACTCAGCGGTCGGGTTTCCATGATTTTTACAGTATCACCGATACCACAATCATTGTTTTCATCATGAGCCATAAACTTTTTAGTTTTGGTCATATACTTTCCATAGGTTGCATGTTTTACCCTTCTTGTTACAACCACAGATATAGACTTGTCCATCTTGTTACTTACTACAAGACCAACCCTTTCTTTTCTTAAATTTCTTTGCTCCATCAAACTATGCGTTTTCAAGTTCTTTTGCTCGTAGTGCTGTTAGTAATCTCGCAATTAACTTTTTAGCCTCACGAAGCTTCATTGGATTTTCAATAGGGGAAACAGCGTGCGCAAATTTAAGTTTCTGCAAACTTTCTTTTTCACCTTTTATTTTTGAGTTTAACTCATCTACTGTTAAAGCTCTTATTTCTGAATTTTTCATAATACCTTAATCGTCAGCGTAATCTTTTCTAACAGTAAACTTCGTTAAGATGGGAAGCTTTTGCTCTGCCAGTCGCAGTGCTTCACGAGCTTCACTCCTTGAAACCCCCCCTGCTTCGAATAATATTGTTCCGGGACGAACAACAGCTACCCAGTATTCAGGAGCTCCTTTACCTTTACCCATCCTTACTTCAGCAGGTTTTTTAGTAATTGGCTTATCTGGAAATATCCTGATCCATACCTGTCCCTGCCTTTTCATTGCCCTTGTCATAGCGATACGAGCAGCCTCTATCTGCCTTGATGTAATCCATCCCGGCTCCAGGGCTTTTATAGCAAATGAACCAAAAGCAATTGTATGACCTCGCTGAGCCATGCCTTTTATTCTACCCTTTTGCTTCTTTCTAAATTTTGTTCTTTTCGGTTGTAGCATTTTTCTCTATTCAAATACTATATTATCTTCTTCTTGGATTGCCACCTCTTCGATGGTCGCCTCCACCACGGCCACCTCTCCTGCCACCGCCGCCACCCTGGCCGGATGCTGCTCCAATATTTGGAGACAAATCCCTCTTACCGTAAACCTCACCTTTGAAAATCCATACCTTGATACCGATTTTGCCATATACTGTTTGAGCTTCAGAAACTGCATAGTCTATATCTGCCCTTAATGTATGCAAAGGAATACGACCTTCTTTGTATTGTTCAGTACGTGCCATTTCTGCACCTCCAAGTCGACCTGATACTTTTATTTTTATACCCTGAGCCCCTACACGCATAGCAGATGCAATCGCTTGTTTCATCGCCCTTCGGTATGAAATCCTTGCCTCAAGTTGCTGACCTATTGACTCTCCAACAAGCTTTGCATCGAGTTCAGGTCGTTTGATTTCGAAAATATTGATCTGGACATCCTTTCCCGTAATTTTCTTTAATTCCTCTTTAATCCGGTCAACTTCAGCGCCACCTTTACCTATCACTACTCCGGGACGTGCAGTATGAACAGTAATTGTGATACGTTTTAGTGTCCGCTCGATTATTATTTTTGAAATACCACCCTTTGGTATCCTTGCATGAATGTACTTACGGATATTGAAATCCTCCACCAGCTTTTCAGAAAACGATCTGCCACCGAACCAGGAGGAATCCCATCCTTTAATTATTCCGAGCCTAAGACCTATAGGATTTACTTTTTGCCCCATTTATTTATCTTTAGAATTTTCATCTTCAACTTCAGTTTCTGTACCAGTGGCAGTCATACTATCTATTACCATGGTAACATGATTTGATCTTTTTCTTATCCTGTGTGCCCTGCCCTGGGGAGCCGGACGCAACCTCTTGAGCATTCTACCACTATCCACCTGAATAGTTTTTATATACAGTTCAGCATCCTCAAGGTTTGAATCTTCATTGGCATTCTGCCAGTTTGAAATAGCTGAAAGTAGAAGTTTCTCGAGTTTTTCTGCACCCACTTTAGGTTCAAATTTTAATATATTCAGGGCCCTGCTTACTCTTTCTCCCCGAATCATATCAGCCACCAATCGCATTTTTCGCGGCGATGTTGGAACGTTGTTTAGTTTAGCTATTGCCTCCATTACCTTATGCCTTTATCTTTTCTACCAACATGCCCCCTGTACGTTCTGGTAGGGGCAAACTCTCCCAATTTATGACCAACCATATTTTCAGTCACATAAACCGGTATAAACTTGTTACCATTATGAACAGCAAATGTATGTCCTACAAAATCAGGTGAGATCATTGATCTGCGCGACCATGTTTTGATCACTGACTTTTTCCCTGATTCACTCATTGCAGTCACCTTGTTTTCAAGACGAAAATCAATGTAGGGCCCTTTTTTTAATGATCTTGACATTATTTTTTCCTTCTACTTATAATTAACCTGTCAGAATATTTTCTTTTGGATCTTGTTTTGAATCCTTTTGCATACAATCCATTCCTGGAGCGGGGATGGCCTCCGGATGCTCTTCCTTCCCCTCCACCCATAGGGTGATCCACAGGGTTCATAGCAACACCTCGCACTCTCGGTCTGCGACCCAACCATCGATTTCTTCCCGCCTTACCCAGGTTCACATTCATATGATCCGAATTAGATGCAGATCCGATAGTTGCATAACAGGTAACCAGAACCATCCTCATCTCACCGGAAGGTAATTTAACGGTAGCATATTTACCCTCTCTTGCAAGAAGCTGGGCATATGATCCCGCACTTCGGGCAATTGCTCCACCACGACCTGGCTTCAACTCAATGTTATGAATAATTGTACCCAGAGGAATTTTGCTCAATGGAAGTGCATTGCCAACTTCGGGAGCAATATTTTCACCGGAAACAACGGTTTGACCTTCCTTAAGTCCGTCAGGTGCGATTATATACGCTTTCGCTCCATCTGCATAAAATAAAAGGGCAATTCTTGCAGACCTGTTTGGGTCATACTCAATTCCTTTAACTGTAGCCGGCACATCGTGCTTCGATCTTTTGAAGTCAATAACCCTGTACTTCTTTTTATGACCACCACCAAGGTAACGCATTGTCATACGACCCTGGTTATTTCTTCCACCCGATCGCTTTTTCGATGAAAGAAGCGACTTCTCAGGAGAAGATTTTGTTATTTCATCAAAAGCAGGAGCTACTCTGAATCGCTGTCCCGGTGTTGTTGGTCTAAGTTTCTTTACAGCCATCTTTTAATATTTTTATATACCACTATAAAAGTCGATCACCTCACCATCAGCAACTGTAATAATTGCTTTCTTAAATGAGGATGCCCTCCCTTTGATTACCCTGGACTTGGTGAACTTTGATTTTGCCTTCCCTTGATAGTTCATGGTATTGACACTCTCAACGGAGACACCATACATTTTTTCCACCTCTTTTTTTATCTCCACCTTATTCGCGGATCTATGTACAATAAATCCGTACTTGCCTTTCTCATTCAGAGAAGATGCTTTTTCAGTGATCAGTGGCTTAACTAATACGTTCATTTTTTAACTGTAAATAGTTGTTCAACTTTTTCAATAGAGCTCTCAACAAACATCAGGGTGTCGGCGTTTATTACATCATACGTTGTAAGCCTTTCCGCAGCTACTACCTTTGTTTTCTGAATGTTCCTGCTCGATAAATAGATATTGTTATCATTTTCAGATAAAACAAGCAAGGTTTTTTGGCCAGTAAGCGATAATTTATTCAACATATCAACATAAGCTTTTGTTTTAGGAGCATCAAAGCTAAAATCTTCAACAATAGAAATCCCCTTTTCTTTCGCTTTGTAACTAAGTGCAGACTTTCTGGCGAGCGTTTTTAATTTCTTGTTCAGTTTAAAAGAATAATCTCTCGGACGAGGCCCGAAAGCTCTTCCCCCTCCTCTGAATATCGGCGATTTTATACTACCTGCCCTGGCCGTACCTGTTCCCTTTTGTCTTTTGATCTTTCTGGTAGAACCAACAATATCCGATCGTTCTTTTGATTTATGTGTACCCTGTCTTTGATTGGCCAGGTACTGTTTTACATCAAGGTATATTGCATGATCATTGGGCTCAATTCCGAATATATCTTTGTTGAGCTTTACTTTTCTGCCTGTATCCTCTCCTGTATTTTTTATTACTGCAATATTCATTTTCTTACTTCTCTAAAACTACAGTTGAATTTTTTGCTCCGGGAATTGGCCCGTTTACAACCACGACATTTTTTTCCGGATAAATTTTCACTACTTTAAGGTTCAAAACTTTTACCCGCTCATTTCCTGTTTGGCCTGCCATACGAAGTCCCTTAAAAACCCTGGCAGGATACGATGCCCCGCCAATTGATCCGGGAGCCCTGAGGCGGTTATGTTGTCCGTGTGTTTGCTGTCCAACACCATGAAAACCATGACGTTTTACAACACCCTGAAAACCTTTTCCTTTCGATGTACCAATTGCATCAACATAATCGCCTTCAGCAAACACATCACCAATTTTAATCTCCTGACCCAATTGAACCTCATCATGGAATTCAACACGGAAATTTCTGAATTCACACACCACTTTTTTAGGAGAAGTAGCTGCCTTGTCAAAGTGTCCTTTCATAGCTTTGGTGGTACGCTTTTCTTTACGTTCACCAAACCCCAACTGAATAGCCCTGTAGCCATCAGATTTCTCATCCTTCACTTGTGTAACTACACAAGGACCAGCTTCGATTATTGTGCATGCGACATTACGTCCGTCGGCACCGAACATACTGGTCATTCCTATTTTTCTTCCTATAATTCCAGACATCTTTTTTGGTCTTTTTTAGTGGGTTTTTAGCCTAAAAACAGCAATCTTTCCGCAAAGGACTGCAAAGGTAGTTAAATATCCAGTAGATCCCAAAAGACGTATTCGAATTTTTATAGGATTTAACCGGATATAAAAAAAGAACCAACATTCATGTATTTATTGGTTCTTTTCAAAGATTTTATTAAACAAATCAGACTTTGATCTCTACATCCACACCACTTGGTAATTCAAGCTTCATAAGAGCATCAACCGTCTTTGCACTGTTGGAATAAATGTCAACCAATCTTTTATAAGTACAAATTTGAAACTGCTCTCTTGACTTCTTATTTACGTGTGGTGAACGGAGTACAGTAAATTTTTCTTTCACTGTTGGTAAAGGAATCGGACCGCTTACCACGGCGCCGGTTGATTTTACCGCTCTCACAATTTTTTCAGAAGACTTGTCCACCAGGTTATGGTCGTAGGACTTTAGTTTAATTCTTATTTTCTGAGTCATAATATCAGTAGTTACTAGCTCACAGGAGCACCTTTTACTTTCTCAATAATTTCTTCGGCCAGGTGTTTAGGTACTTTGTCGTAGTGTGAAAATGTAAGCGATGCTGATGCACGACCTGAGGTGATAGTGCGTAATGCAGTTACATATCCAAACAACTCAGACAAAGGAACATCTGCCTTGAGGACCTGTGCACCTCCTTTTGTATCCATTCCTTTCATTATTCCCCGGCGCTTGTTAAGATCGCCATTTACCGGACCAGTATATTCATCAGGGGTTACAACCTCCACAGACATGATTGGTTCCAGTAATACAGGTTTTGCTTTTTTGGACGACTCCCTAAAACCAACCCTTGCAGCCAGCTCAAATGATAAAGAGTCAGAGTCAACATCGTGGAATGAGCCATGATATAATTCAACATACAATGAATCTACCTGATAGCCGGCAAGGGGTCCGTTTTTCATTGCATCTTTGAATCCTTTTTCTACAGCAGGAATAAATTCCCTTGGAATTGCTCCACCAACAATTTTATTAACGAATTCCAATCCCTCTTTTCCATCTTTACGGGGACCCATCTTGTAAACAATGTCAGCGAATTTACCCCTACCGCCAGATTGCTTTTTATAAACTTCACGATGATCAATCAGTGTAGAAACTGCCTCCTTATAAGCCACCTGGGGTGCTCCCTGGTTGATCTCAATTTTAAACTCACGCTTAAGACGATCGATGATGATTTCAAGGTGCAATTCACCCATACCTCTTAAAATGGTCTGACCTGTTTCTTCTTCCGTTCTGACCTTAAGGGTAGGATCTTCTTCAACAAGTTTAGCGATGGCCATTCCCATTTTATCAACATCTGCCTGGGTTTTAGGCTCGATTGCATATCCGATTACCGGCTCAGGGAAAGACATGGATTCGAGAATAATTTTATTTTTCTCATTTACCAGGGTATCTCCCGTTTTAATATCTTTAAAACCAACACCAGCAGCAATATCTCCAGCCTCAACTACTTTTATTGGGTTTTGCTTATTGGAGTGCATTTGCATTAAACGTGAAATTCGTTCCCGTTTGTTGGTACGCATGTTAAACACATAGGAACCCGCATCAAGTTTACCAGAATACACTCTGAAAAAACATAATCTACCTACAAATGGATCTGTTGCAATTTTGAATGCCAGTGCCGAGAATGGCTCTGCTACATCAGGTTTCCTATTTTCTATATTGTTGGAATCAGGATTTACTCCTTCTACCGGAGGTAAATCCATTGGTGACGGAAGAAATGCACAAACAGCATCAAGTACAGCCTGTACACCTTTATTTTTAAAAGCTGAACCCAGCAATACAGGTGAAAATGACATATCTATCACTGCTTCACGAATTGCAGCGAGCATTTCATCTTTTGTTATAGAATCAGGATCCTCAAAAAACTTTTCTAACAAAGCATCATCATATTCAGCTACACTTTCAACAAGCTTTTGTCTCCATTCATTTACTTCATCAACTAAGTCATCAGGAATTTCAACCTCTTTATAGGTCATTCCCATATCTTCTTCATTCCAAACGATGGCCTTGTTGGTAATCAAATCAACAACTCCCTTGAATGATTCTTCAGATCCAATAGGGACCTGAAGAGGGATTGGATTAGCGCCCAGTTTCTCCCTAATCTCATTTACAACATTAAAGAAATCAGCTCCAGCCCTGTCCATCTTGTTTACAAAACAGATTCGCGGAACATTGTATTTATCTGCCTGACGCCAAACTGTCTCAGACTGAGGTTCAACACCTGATACTGCACAAAACAATGCCACCGCACCATCAAGCACACGCAATGAACGTTCAACTTCCACAGTGAAGTCAACATGACCTGGCGTATCAATTATATTGATATGGTAATCCCTAGTATTATCAAGTTGCTGGCCTTGTTCTGTTGGATACTTCCAGGAAGTTGTAGTAGCAGCTGAAGTAATTGTAATGCCACGTTCCTGCTCCTGCTCCATCCAGTCCATAGTGGCTGCACCATCGTGAACCTCTCCTATCTTGTGGCTTAACCCTGTATAATACAGAATACGTTCTGTAGTAGTAGTTTTACCAGCATCAATGTGGGCCATGATGCCTAAATTTCTAAGATATTTTAAATCTTTAGCCATCAGTACTTGCTAGAATCTAAAATGTGAAAATGCCTTGTTCGCCTCTGCCATCCTATGGGTATCGTCTTTCTTCTTAACCGAAGACCCTTCACCTTTAGATGCAGCAATTATCTCTCCAGCCAACTTTTCTTTCATTGTCTTTTCACCGCGAAGTCTTGAATACTTGATCATCCATTTCATTCCTAATGAAATTTTTCTATCAGGTCTTACTTCGAGTGGTACCTGAAAAGTTGCTCCTCCTACTCTTCTACTCTTCACTTCTACAGAAGGCATTACATTATTAAGTGCCTTTTTCCAAGTTTCAAGTCCATTCTCGCCAGCCCGATCCTCCACGATGGCTACTGCATCATAAAAAATTGAGTAGGCAATACTCTTCTTCCCATCAAACATCAGGTTATTTACAAACCTGGTTACCAAAGTATCATTGAACTTTGGGTCTGGAAGAATATACCGTTTCTTGGGTTTTGATTTTCTCATTCTTTTGTTATATCAAATTTATTTTTTAGGTCGTTTTGCCCCATACTTTGATCTCCTTTGTGTACGACCACTCACACCAGCGGTATCAAGTGCTCCCCTGATAATATGATACCTTACACCAGGAAGATCTTTAACTCTTCCACCACGAATAAGTACAATCGAGTGTTCCTGCAAATTATGACCTTCACCAGGAATATATGCATTGACTTCTTTCCCATTTGTTAACCTTACCCTGGCTACTTTACGCATTGCAGAGTTTGGTTTTTTAGGGGTAGTTGTATACACTCTTGTGCAAACTCCCCTGCGCTGCGGACAAGAATCCAATGCCGGAGCTTTCGACTTTGAAGTAAGGGTTTTGCGACCTTTTCTTACTAATTGTTGTATTGTAGGCATTCTATCTTTTATTAATTAATTATTGGCCTCTCAAAATTTCGGACTGCAAAGTTATTAAATAGAAAAATAGGATACAATTTTAACAAACATAATTTTGTATCCTATTGAATATCAGTCTATTAGGTATATTAAGCTTCTCCTATTTCTCCACCAAAATTTATAGGAAATTTTGGCGCATCATCGGACTTTTTGATCTGCCCAAAATTCTCCTCATATTTTTTTATGTTGTCAATTAATGCATTTAGCAATCGCTTGGCATGCTCAGGCGTTATTACAATCCTTGATTTTACTTTCGCCTTGGGTACACCCGGCATTAGCCTTATAAAATCAATTACAAATTCACTATTGGAATGTGCAATCATTGCCAGGTTGGAATATACACCCTCAGCAATTTCCTCAGATAATTCAATGTTAATCTGATTTGGATTTTCCTGCGTTTTTTTATTCTCTTCAGCCATAATTATTCTGCAATTACATCTTCTTCACTTTCTCTGCTTCTCTCGAATTCTTCTCTTGAAGCCAACAGTCTTTCGTATTCATCCCTGTTTGCCACATAGATATCATTGTAATCCCTCACTCCGGTACCGGCAGGAATAAGATGTCCAACGATCACATTTTCTTTCAGGCCATTCAGAAAATCACGCTTGCCCCGGATTGAAGCTTCGCTCAGAACTTTGGTAGTTTCCTGAAAAGATGCTGCTGAAATAAAACTTTCAGTACCTAGCGATGCCTGTGTAATACCCTGCAACATCGGACGAGATACAGCAGGATCTGCATCCCGAACCTCTATAGGTTTCATATCACGCCGTTTCAAGCTTGAATTTTCATCTCTCAATTGACGTGAAGTAATAATCTGACCGGCCTTTGCATTTTCAGACTCACCCGCATCAACTACTACTTTCATATCCAGGATTTTATCATTCTCATCCCGGAATATAAAACGGTCAACCAGCTGATTCGTTAAAAATAAGGTATCGCCTGGTTCTATAATAAGTACTTTTTGCATCATTTGACTCACAATACCTTCGATGTGTTTGTCATTGATTTTTACACCTTGTAACCTGTAAACTTCCTGAATTTCATTTACAAGATACTCCTGCACGGCGGTTGGGCCTTTGATAGCAAGTATATCTGCCGGTGTAATTGCCCCATCGGATAGCGGCATTCCTGCTTTTACAAAATCATTATCCTGAACAAGAATATGCTTTGAAAGAGAAACCAGGTAACGTTTTTTAACACCATCTTTGGATTCAATAAACACCTCCCTGTTTCCACGTTTGATTCCTCCATAGGTAACAACTCCGTCAATTTCACTGACAACAGCAGGATTTGATGGGTTCCTCGCTTCAAAAAGTTCAGTAACCCTTGGTAATCCACCTGTAATGTCCCGTGATTTACCTATCATCCTTGGTATTTTCACAAATACCTGACCGGCAATAATTTTATCACCTTCTTCTACAGCCAGGTGAGCTCCTACAGGAATATTGTAAGATTTGGATTTATCCCCTTTCCCATCAACACGTATTGAAGGGTTTTTTGTTTTGTCTTTGCTATCAATAATTACTTTTTCACGGTGGCCTGTCTGTTCATCAAACTCTTCGTGGTACGTAATGTTTTCTTCAATGGCCTCAAATGCCACTTTCCCTTCAAATTCTGAAAGAATAACAGCGTTATAAGGATCCCAGAAACACAATTCGTCTCCTTTTTTCACCTTGTTTTTATTCTTTACTTTCATAAAAGCACCATAAGGTACATTGTTGGTTGTTAAAACAGTCTTCGTCTTTGGATCAACAACCCTGATTTCACCAGACCTGCCCATAACAACCGTAACCTTTTCGCCATCGCTATTGGTTGTTTCAATTGTCCGCAGTTCTTCAAGCTCTACTTGTCCATCGAATTTTGCCCTAACTTGTGCGTCTACCGCAATATTTGAGGCCGTACCCCCTACATGGAACGTACGAAGTGTAAGTTGTGTACCTGGCTCACCAATTGACTGAGCAGCAATTACACCAACAGCTTCACCTACTTCCACCATTCTACCGGAAGCAAGGTTTCGGCCATAACATTTAGAACAACCACCTCGCTTGGTTTCACAAGTAAGTAAAGACCTTACTTCAACTTCTTCTATGGAAGTTTCATCTATTATTTTCGCTATCTCCTCTGTAATCTGTTCCCCAGAAGACAGAATGAGTTCCTCAGTTAGAGGATCGTATATATCATGTACAGTTACCCTTCCCAGAATTCTCTCAGATAGCTGTTCAATGATATCCTCATTGTCCTTTAGTGCAGTTACACGAACTCCCCGCAATGTTCCACAATCATGTTCTGTAATCACTAGATCCTGGGCTACATCAACAAGTCGTCTTGTAAGGTATCCCGCATCGGCAGTTTTAAGCGCAGTATCAGCCAATCCTTTACGAGCCCCATGCGTAGAAATAAAATATTCAATAACGTCAAGCCCTTCTTTAAAATTAGAAAGGATCGGGTTTTCAATAATTGCTCCCACAGATCCTGCCAGGTTCTTTTGAGGTTTAGCCATTAATCCACGCATACCACCAAGTTGACGTATTTGCTCTCTTGAACCACGTGCACCAGAGTGCATCATCATGTAAATTGCGTTAAATCCTTGCTGGTCTTCCTCCAATTGGGTCATCAATTCGTTAGTTAATTGCGAATTGATTCGTGTCCAGATGTCAATTACCT
>CAZONK010000011.1:3474-29957 GCA_964581095.1 uncultured Roseivirgaceae bacterium | reverse complement strand
ATATTCCAAAGATCAAATCAGCAAATCAATAATGATACCTGCAAGCAACAATTTCCAACTCGTTATCTCTTAATGAGTACACCAATCTGTGTTCACTATCTATTCTTCTTGACCAATAGCCTGTTCTGTGGTCATGAAAACAGGTTCCACCATTTTTATTTTGTAGGGCTCAGCCCACGATCGATGCTTATCCATAACTTCTTATTGTAGTCAATGTTTTTGCAAAGAAAGTAAAGGCAGCAGGCAGTTTTTTGCGAAAACTACATGATTTTAATCATCAATTATCGTGAATTTAAAACTAGTTTTTTGGACGTAAAAGAAGGGTTTTATCCAGGGCTTCAATGGCTTCTTTATTCATTAATTGCAAACGAAATTCCCCATCGGCAAACATCTGTGCCTGGTCCTCATAGTAGGGACTAAAAGGATTGCCGCTTTGCCCTGTCGGAAGAATAGAGTATGAGTTTTCAACATCAGAAAAATCAACAATCCGGCGCGTTGACGGACCCGCGTAAACTTCATATTTCCCTGAACTGTTGAGGCTGAACATCAAATTATTCAGAACCGATGAAGACCCGCCAACTGGAAAAGGGCCTACATTGAAGAATCCACGTAAGGCATCAACCACACCTAACGCGTGTGAATGTTCAAGTGTATGCACATCCTGCCATTCCCATTTATTTACATCGTCGCCCAGCTGTGATTTTAGTTCTTTTCTTCCTCGAAAAAATGCTTCCGTAAAAATGTCCTTTCGTGTTTCTTTCTCATCTGTAGTTATGTTATCCCACCAGATGGTGCTGTCATTATTGATTAACCCTGCAATACTTCGCTTAAAGAGATGCAGCCCTAGCAGATTATTAAAAGTTGTTTCGCCTAATTCATCCTGCATACCAAGTTCAAATATTGTGTAAAGTAATTTTTGATAAATAACCGGTGCAGCAGAGTGCGGATCAAAACTTCCGTTCCATTGTGACAGTATTGTAAGCAATTCATCATCTACTTCAATTACTGCTGCAATTTCCTTGGCAATGTTTATTGCTACCGGGGATGTCTCATCAAGCAACATCGATTTAAAATCATCCACGTCAAGTTTATCTTTTGATTCAAGTAAATTAACGATTCGTTTTGCCCTGTCTTCGGGTAAATAGTACCCGGGATAAAGTTGATTATTAATGGTATCAGGCTGGTTATTGGCGCTATAAACGTAGCCCCAGGGTGGATTGACAGCGTGCGGATTCTGAGCAAAGTCGAGGTATCCAATGGGTTCATCTTTATCAGTTGATCCATCAAGCACTGACTTTGAATTCACATGATCGGGTCGAACAGGAAGTTTTGCTGCCGCCCACCAGGCAATATTTCCCTTGGCATCGCCATACATAATGTTCAGGCCGGGAGCATGGAGTAATGATGCCGCTTTTTCTATTTCCCCAAATTCTGTTGCCTGGATAAAATCATAATTCATCTCCAGAATCTTGCTGGAAAATTTCGTGTATGTCCACCACATTGAAAGTACAGAAGATTTGTCTGACTCCTCCAACACATCGGTTACAACTGGTCCATGTACGGTGCTTTTTACTATCAGAGGAATATCATCCGCACCATTTACAACTATGTGTTCTTCCCTTGATTCAAAGGGAATCCACTTTTCATTGTATTGATAGTTTCCTTTATGGATGTCATCAGTTCGTTCCAGGTAGAAATCAATATCATCATTTTCAAACATGGTAAGCCCAATAGCGAAATGTCGGTTATGTGCAATCGAGGCAAAAGGCCGGGCTGCAAGGTGATATCCATAGAGTTCCCATGAGGGGGTTTGAAGATGGGCTTCATACCATACAGAAGGCTGTGAAAATACGATGTGCGGATCATTGGCAAATAAAACTTTCCCTGTTTTCGATTTTTCAGGGGCCACAATCCAGCTATTGGATCCAATCCATGGTGAAACAGGTAGCGAATTTAGTATTGCATCCGCTTTAAATGATAATTCTACCAACAAGCTATCTTCAAAATTATGGATCAGGGTAGTACCCGGTGAACTGTTTACATTGAGTGCAAGAAGATATTCATCACCTAAATCGTTTGAGATTTTGCTTATCAATGGATCGGTTTTATGTGCTACAGCAAAACTAAAGGCCATAAACCCCATCACATTTTCAACATCCAGTAAACTGAAATGCGACTTTTCTAATCCAACGATATAATATTCAGGTGGTGTTGGCCCATTGTCCACGAATTGATTAATCCCATCCAAATAAGCTAATGTAAGTTTCACATAATCTTTATCAGAATCTTTCAGTATTTCTTTCACTGTTTGTTCTGCATAATAATTAAGGCCCAGGGTCTTGAAAAATTTATCCGTTTCTACAAGGTCTTTGCCAAACACCTCTGCCAACCTCCCGGGGGTAATCCTTCGGATTAATTCCATTTGCCATAAGCGGTCCTGTGCGTGTACATAACCAAATGCACGATAAACATCTTCCTGATTTTCACCGGATATGTGAGGTATCCCGTAGTTATCGAACTTCACCCTAACCTCATTCTGAAGCCCTCGTAGGTCCAGATTCCCATCATAAGTGGGCTTAAGCGATTGAATAAAAAAATAGCCTGCAACAACTCCAATTATAATAATTGAGAAAAAGACGATCCCACTAACTTTTAAAACTTTCATGGCGTAAAATGTATCATTTAGAATCCCGAATATATTGTAAATCCTCTATAAAACTAAATTGAATGAAAAGTATGAAGTAAAAAATGAAGTTATTGCAACTTATTAAACCTGGATTGAATAACAACCACATTCTAAGTAAATTACCTACGACGGAATATAGGTATTACCGCGATTTTTCTGTGATGGTACTGTCTTTTCTTTGCAGATAAATAAATAACTACAGATAAAAATACTTTACAAATATTTACATTATCTAGCATTTACATTCATACTTATTATGGTAATGTTTGTATCATTTATTTCAAGTGTAAGAAACCTCAAAGTTGAATCAGAAAAAAAGCAGGGAACGGGGAGCCCCAAATCCACTGTTATACAATATCATGACCACATTAACCGGGATTCTAAATTTAAGAATCTACTGATTCTATAAATAGAATCGTTTCAGATTTTGCGCATCCTCAAGCTCTTAGGTGTTACTTCGAGGTATTCATCATCTTTGATGTATTCCATTGCTTCTTCAAGCGAAAAATTTACTTTTGGAGCAATTCGGGCACTACTGTCCGATCCTGATGCCCGCATATTAGTAAGTTGTTTTCCTTTAACAAGGTTTACTTCGAGGTCTTTGTCCCTTGTATATTCCCCTACTACCCTGCCTTTATACAAAGCGTCTCCCGGTTCTACAAAAAACCTACCCCTGTCCTGTAGCCTGTCTATTGCAAACGCTGTAGCCATGCCATCTTCCATTGAGATCAGCGAACCTTTATTCCGTGTCGGAATTCCTTCTTTGTAAGGTTCAAAACTTTGAAATCTGTGGGTCATTACCGCCTCACCAGCGGTAGCCGTAAGCATATTGTTTCGCAAACCAATAAGGCCACGTGATGGTATCACAAACTCCAGGTGTTGCAAGTCGCCCTTGGGTTCCATAACAAGCATTTCTCCTTTTCTCAGCGTTACGAGTTCTATGGCCTTACCAGAATATTCCTCCGGTACATCAATAACAAGGGATTCATAGGGCTCACATTTTCTTCCATCAATTTCTTTGTATATTACGTGGGGCCTGCCAACTTGAAATTCGTACCCTTCACGACGCATGGTTTCGATAAGAACAGAAAGATGTAAAATTCCACGGCCGTATACATTAAATTTATCTTCTGTATCGGTCTCTTCTACCCGAAGTGCCAGGTTTTTCTCTGTTTCTTTAAACAAACGGTCGCGAAGGTGCCTCGAGGTTACGTATTTTCCTTCTTTTCCAAAAAACGGTGAATTATTGATCGTGAACAACATACTCATTGTAGGCTCATCGACCTTTATCCTTGTAAGCGCTTCCGGTAGGTCAATATCAGCAATCGTATCGCCTATTTCAAAATCTTCCACACCTACAATCGCGCAAATATCACCACTTCTATTTTTTTTCGTCCGGACTTTACCCAGCCCTTCAAACTCATAAAGTTCTTTAATCCTGATTTTTTTAAATTTGCCATCGCGCATGCAAAGCATATAATCTTTGCCTTCTTCCAAATCACCCCGAAACACCCTTCCAATGGCAATTCGACCAACAAAACTCGAAAAATCAAGCGAGGTGATTTGCATTTGAGGGGATCCCTCCCTGTAAGGTGCCTCGGGTATTACTTTAAGGATCATGTCCAATAGAGGGGTGATATCCTCTGTTTTTTCCTTCCAGTCCAAACTCATCCAACCATATTTCGATGATCCATAGAGCGTTTCAAAATCCAGCTGTTCTTCAGTGGCGTCAAGGTTGTACATCAGTTCAAATACAGCCTCATGCACGATATCGGGAGTGCAGTTTTCCTTATCCACCTTATTGATGACCACAATTGGTTTTAACCCCAACTCGATAGCTTTTCCAAGCACAAACCTTGTTTGTGGCATAGGCCCTTCAAACGCATCAACCAGCAGCAATACACCATCTGCCATTTTTAGCACGCGCTCTACCTCTCCCCCAAAATCGGAGTGACCCGGTGTATCAATAATATTTATCTTGACACCCTTATAAGAAACTGCAACATTTTTAGAGAGAATTGTTATTCCCCTTTCCCTTTCAAGGTCGTTGCTGTCGAGGATTAATTCGCCGTGGTCTTTGTGCAGATCAAGCGCCTCACATTCATGAATAATTTTGTCAACCAGTGTCGTTTTACCGTGATCAACGTGTGCAATGATCGCTATATTCCTGATTGACTGCATTTTAAATTATTTATTCCTCTACCCAGATTTTGAAGGCGCAAAGATACAATAAATTTAATGTGAATCAGTATGTACCGATACACCTGAATTCATATTGTATCGAAACTGGAGAAATATATTTTGCGGTTTTCCTGATTATTTAATCAGGTTGTTTTACTTTGAGGTTTTTAATTTAAAATAAAAAGATAATGGCAATACGCAAAGCAACAGCTAAATGGAATGGTACCCTTAAAGAGGGAAATGGCAAAATGAATTTCGCAGATTATTCCGGGCCTTTTACATTTAAATCACGATTTGAAGAAGGGGAAGGAACAAACCCGGAAGAACTTGCAGGGGCAGCACACGCAGGATGTTACTCTATGTTTTTATCAGCACTATTAAGTGGGAAAGATCTTACTCCGGAGTCCGTTGAAACAACGGCTACTGTTCATTTGGGAAAAGATGATACAGGACCTAAAATCACCCATATTGATCTGGTATGTGAAGCAAAAGTACCCGGTATCGATGAAGAAACATTTGCCCAGCTGGCTGCCGATGCCAAGAAGGGATGCCCGATCTCCAGGTTATTTGCAGGTACCGATATTAACCTTGACGCAAAACTGGTTTAGTTACCAAATATTTGAGGGTGAGCATAAAAGAAATGATTCTCAATGCTCACCCTTTAATTATTTGATAATTTATTCCAATATTTCGAATTTAATGCTTCTGATTTCTGATTTTAAATTTCAATACCTCAAAATATCTTCCAACCCCTGCTTAAGTAAATTAAGTTCATCATTCGTGATCTCACCTATTTTACGCACGAGTCTTTTTTTTGATACTGATCGGATATGAAAAACAAGAATTTCTGATTCCTGGGTAAGTTTATTTTTATCATCAGGCAAAAGAACTACATTCCCTTTATAGTTCTTTACTTTGGTTGTCAATGGGCAGGTAATAACAACATTCATAAACTCATTCAAGAGGTCTCCACTTAAAATAACCAGAGGACGAAAGCCTGATTGTTCACTCCCTTTGGTCGGGTTTAAGTCAGCATACCAGATTTCTCCCTGTTTCATTCAGAAAGTTGCTTCAGGTACTCTTCCATACCTTCTTCAGCAATCGAAATAAGGTCCAGATCTTCAGATGCTTTTTTATAAGACCGTACATATTCTGCCCGGTTGAGCTGGTCAAGATAAATCCGCAACGCTTTTTCAATTAGCTTGTTCATGGGAACTGAAAGCTGATCAGCTTTGTCTTTCAGGACCTTCATAAGATCATCAGGGAGTGTACTGGTAAAAGTCGTCATATTAAGTCATATTTATAATATATAAATATAAAACATATTTATGACTAAATCAAGTGTTGGTATTCTAGATACTACAGGATACGTTTTAAAAGATATATTCCATTCGTATTATTCGACTTTTGGAACTCCTGATACGAGGGTGTGGCCATGAGCTGCTGAAACTCAGATACTTCACCTGCTTCCCAAATGATAATGCCATCCATAGGAAATGGGCCGTGTGTAATACTTCCTTCAGCATCTCTCCTTCCCACCCGGGCAACAGTTACTCCATAGAAGTAAACCTGTAAATTTCTTATAGATCCAGCAGGCGGTAACAATTGACTGATTTCAGCTTTGATTCCGGACGTAAATATATGCACCATGTATTTGTTCTTACCTGTATAGGGTGTCACCCTGGTCCGGGGTTCTTCGCCTTCGTCCTTCCGGGTGGTAAATCCAAAAATAAAATCTTCCACACTCTTCACGCGTAATACACTTTTCAGCAAAAACAACTTGCTGCTAAGCATACTCAAAAATGCTCCGGGCGATGGGTACCCCACAATTAATAGATTTCCCCGGTCAAGTTCCTTGAAGGATAAAAGGGGTTCCTTTACAACGGCTTTAAACAATACTTTTCCACCCGCTTTTAAAACATGCGGAAATGCCAGCTTCGCGTATAGATTATACAACCAGGGTCGTTTAAGATTAAACCAGTTTACTGCAAAAACCGGCCCTTCAATTCCTGCTCCACGATTGGCAGGTGAAATTATTACCTCTGTTTTACTGTTTATTTTTACAGCCAGTTCTTCCATATTTTCTGCTTCAATAATATTCTTGTAAGTTTAGAAACATTAACCGCCAATTCCAATTATGCAAAAGCCAGCTACACACTATCGAACCTGCAACCTTTGTGAAGCCATGTGTGGCCTTGAAATCATCCATTACAACGGTAAAATCATGTCCATTAAAGGGGACAAGAAAGATCCATTCAGCAAGGGATATATATGCCCAAAAGCGGTAGCACTTCAGGATATATACACCGATCCTGACCGATTAAAAAGACCTGTAATGAAAACAGAAACCGGCTGGTTGGAAATACCCTGGAAGAAGGCATTTGATCTGGTTGAAGCAGGGTTGAAAAACGTACAGAAGAAATATGGCAATGATGCGATAGCCATTTACCAGGGCAACCCTTCGGTCCATAACATTGGCATGATGCTGTTTTCTTCTCCTTTTTTTAAAGCATTGCGTACCAAAAACCGATACTCCGCCACCTCGGTTGACCAGCTTCCCCATCATTTTGCATCCCAGTTTATGTTTGGACATTCGTTTTTGCTCCCTGTTCCTGACATTAATCGAACACAATATTTTTTAGTGCTTGGAGCAAACCCCATTGCATCAAATGGCAGCATAATGACAGCCTCAGGTATGCCTGACAAAATAAAAGCGTTACAGGCACGTGGTGGAAAAATGGCAGTGATTGATCCCAGAAAAACTGAAACCGCACTGAAAGCAGATCTCCATGTTTTTATCAAACCTGGTACGGATGTATTTTTCCTGGCTGCCCTGTTACATGTACTTTTTAAAAACAATTTAATTGCCTTGGATAAGCTACCCGGATGGATTTCCGGCACGGGTAAATTAAAAAGCCTGTTTGATCGGTTTACCACGGACCGTATGGCTGATATAACAGGAATACCGGCAAATACAGTAATATCCATTGCCAGTGACTTTGCTTCCGCATCATCCGCAGTATGTTATGGAAGGTTGGGCGTATCCACCCAGGAGCACGGCACATTGTGCCAATGGCTGATCAACCTTATCAACATCGTAACAGGAAATTTCGACCGGGAAGGTGGCGCAATGTTTTCTAATCCCGCCATTGATGTAGTCAAATTCAGTGGCCCGAAGGGGACGGTGGACAAGTACAACCGCTGGCAAAGCAGGGTGCGGGGATATTCGGAATTCGGAGGCCAGCTTCCGGTGGCAACGCTTGCAGAAGAATGCCTAACCGAGGGTGAAGGGCAAATTAAAGCACTGGTCACGTCTGCAGGTAACCCTGTTCTCTCCACGCCCAACGGACGACAACTGGAAAAAGCACTGGAAGGCCTTGATTTTATCGTGTCCATCGACATTTATATCAACGAAACCACACGGTTCGCTAACGTTATTTTACCACCCGCAACGGGGTTGGAAACGGAGCATTACGACCTGGCTTTTCATGGCCTTGCCGTCCATAATACGGCCAAATATTCACCCCCATTGTTTGAACCGGAAAAGGGTGCAAAACACGACTGGAGGATTTATAAAGAACTTGCAAAAAGAATGAATAAACAACGTTCTTTGTCCAGAAAGATTAAGGATTTTTTCACTACACCTCAACGCATGCTGGATCATGGGCTCAAAAAGGGAATATACCCTATCAATCTCAATGAACTCAAAAAACATCCACACGGCATTGACCTCGGCCCTTTGATGCCGATCTTTCCCGAGGGACTTTATACCCGGGATAATAAAATAGACATTGCCCCGAAGATTATGCTGGATGGGTTCAGTAAATTATCATTAGAAACTAGCAGCACCTCTAACGGGGCACTTTCGATGATCGGTCGAAGACATCTGAGAAGCAACAATACCTGGATGCACAACAGTTTACGACTTGTAAAAGGACCGGACCGGTGCACGGTGATGATACATCCCAATGATGCTGAAAAACATAAGATTAAAACGGGGGACCGAATAAAATTAAGGGCAATAAAAACACAACAACAAATTGAATTGGTATCTGAAATAACAGATGAGATAATGCCGGGGGTAGTAAGCATCCCGCATGGCTGGGGCCACAACCGCGAAGGCACCCGATGGAAGGTTGCAGAAGATCATGCCGGGGTCTCTATCAATGACCTGACCGATGATGAGATGGTAGATACCCTGTCTGGCAATGCTGCTTTTAACGGGGTGCCGGTGGAGATTGTTAACCGGTAGGGCGAATGGATTGAAGTATTAATATCTAAGTATTTAATCTTTCGTTTTTACACATCTCACCATAAACCTTCTCAACTTCTTCTCTTGTTTGGGTTTCAAATGATGGTCGTGTGAATGGATATTTGTAAAGCTGTCAACCCTCATATGAATATGGGTTTTGCCCCTGGCAACCACAGGCATAATATGTACATGGTTAGTACCTCCATGAGCTTTATCACTCACCGTTTGGTATGTTGGAGGATCCAGTGTCCAGTAATCAGCATATACATTGGGCAAATTAAACACTGTTCCTTCAAATCTTCCGGTTGGAGCTAAATTTAATGGGCTGTCTTTTGCAAAAAGATCAATCTTATCGCTATAACCGGAAAAAGCAAAATGATTGGATTCCCCGGTAAACTCCAATGTTACCGCAGGAGTTTGATTATTTGATAAATACTCAAAATACCCAAGCCAATCGTCCGGATCAGGTAGTTTCCACCCAACAGGGCAGACTGAGTCTATTTCTGATAAATGGTAATACCTTCCTTCTAACTCATACTTTTCTTTTTGGTCTTCTGTTAATCCAAATGACAATTCAGTAACGAAATCTAAATTGTTGAGCATCCAGGTAGTGCCATTTATAATACCAGTTTCAAATGATTTGTTATCCCTTGCATCCAGGGAAGTGTTCGCCTGCCCAAAACAAAATGCAGGGAAAGTAATAATAATAATTAAGTACATTAATGAATGTCTCATATACTATTGATTGGTCTAAACGGTTTGAGTATGTATAATATATATTATCATTCTTTGTTTATCCATTCTAACGCTAGTTTTAACATTTCGGGATTAATTGTGTGTCCACCATCAAAGGAGTAAAATTTAACATCGTATCCATAACCGGTAAGAATTTCATTTGATTTCACCCCAAGTTCATACTTTGCAGCTTGATCCTTTGTTCCATGGGCAATAAATATCTTTAATGTTTTAGCAGGTTTAAGGTAGTTCTCTTTCATCCAATCGGGTGCAAATTCACCATCAAAGTTTACTAATGGTTCAAAAATTCCGGGACCGGAAAAAATCATGATCCCTTTATAAAGATTATAATTCTTTAAACCTGCAACATAAGAGAAAACGGCTCCTTGTGAAAAGCCGAATAGGTAGGTATCATCAATTTTGTATTTCATCTTTAGTTCCCTGACAATATCCGCAATGTAATCGTTGATTAATTCTGCCGCCCGTTTCCTGATTTTTAAATCAGGAGAACTCCACAGAGACCATTCATTACCTAATTTATCGAATAGTATAGGGTAAGGGCCTTGTGGAGTGGCGTAAATAAAATTAACATTTTTTACATCATCCCAGACTTTAATAAAAGACCCGGGAGTTCCGCCACCTCCGTGAAGTCCAATAACAAGTGTGTGTGTGCTGTCAGGGTTATAGTAATCAGGTAACTTGATATTGCATTTAAAAAGCGACTCACTTTTAAAATACAGGGAATCAGTTTTAATAATCTGTTTATTGCTTTCCTGATCTTGTGCAAATGCACTAATACTAATCAAAACTAAAATAATTAGCCTTATTAATTTTTGTATGTGATTTTTCATAATCTATCTTAATTTGTAATGGTTTTTATGAATGCTCTACAACTTATATGGATAAATCAATCTTGACTACTCAACAGCGCATTAAAGACAAATTTAAATGTGCCATGTGTCTGTACCCTGTGCTGAGGGCGAAATCCAATCATTACCACTTTGCCTTTTTTCATTTTCACGGAAACAATGGCTGCTTTTTCAGCAATAATATCCTCACCCAATAACCAGCCACTTTGCAACAGATCGCGATCAACGTACGTGGCAATACGTTGTACCTGGTCATTTTTTGCTGTAGGAACCACCTGGTACACATCATTATTGCCAACAAACAAGGCCAAACCTGTTTCGGGCATACCATATGCAAGTGGATTATTATTGTCAATATCCAGCTTAAGGGTGGAACCCGGCGACCAGAATTCTTTAGAAGGAACATTTTCAACCACATTTCGGATAGGTACTTTTAATTCCTTAATCGGAAGTTCTCCTGCCTGTCCGAAAGTTAGCAGTGTGCCCCCTCGCTCAACAAATGCTTTGATCCCATCGATCCCTTCCTGACCAAATCCACTTATATATTCAGGCGGTGTTGATTCCAATCTTCGCTCCATCCATTCACTTCGGTTTTTGCCTGTCATAGTACCCACTCCATCATCCGGCAGTATAATGACATCATATTTCTTATTTAATTCGCCTGCTTTCAGGTCTGCATCCCTGAGTGTTGTGTATGGAAATTCAAAGCGTTCCAGTAACAAGCGTGTCCAGCCTTCGTCCATATTACCACCCAGGTAGCGCTGGTACATTCCAATACGGAGGCGTTTCAAAGATCGGTTGGTTGAAGCATCACTTTCCAACGCCCTGAAATCCACACCCGTTTTTGCGGCCACATCATTTAGTAAATCAGTTTTCGCAGATACCGATACAATAAAGTCTCCTGCATTCAGTCCATTGCCTGAATCCACTCGCTTTACATCCACCTTTGCATTAAACAGAAGATTAACCGCCTTAAAACTATCATTCAACCTGCCATCGATCACATACCCGTATTGACCTTTGTTTACTGTACCCACCTGAACTACCTGGGAACTTACTTTTGCAAAATCCATTCCCACTCTGGTAGCCGCGGGATCAACACGAACACCCATATATTCAGCAATATTATCTGTGGACATATCATAGGGCCTGATTGGCGATCCATCGCGGAACCGGGTATAATCATTATCGGGATAATTTGTTTGCCCGAGAAGCCAACGAATAACGCCTCTTTTTGGCTGCTCCAGGGATACAACGTAAGAACCAGCACCATACACTCGCCCTTCATGTGTAAATCCCTGATCTGATCTGCGTACTTCAATTCCCTGGTTTAACAATACGTTTACCATTTTATTGGCTGTTAATGCATCATGCTGGTCTGCAGGAATCACAAAAGCAACAGTCTTTCCCTTTGCTCCCCTTTCGGTTTGCCTTTTGGCCTTGAGGTACGCATTGCGCAATACCGTTTCCCTGTTTCTTGCCGCCATATCCAATGCTGCTACCGCTGCTATCTTCTGTTGCTCAACAATATCCCGTACCCGCCACCAACCACCTTCCCAGGGGTTAGGAAATGATGTCTGTTCTTCGTACTCGGGCATTCCCCTACTCGAGCCACTTAGTTGATCAGGATGCACGTACAAAGGTGTTGCCAGGGTAGCACTCGCTGATTCAGTGAGCATACCGGCAATGTTATGAAAGGGGGTAATCCAATGAAAACCAAAATGGCCCCACCCCGAGAAAATGGCTGCATTTACTACACCTGACCTGCCGGCCTCTTCTTCTTTATAGGCAATATGCGCCCCGTACCAGGCCATTTCCCGCCATACCAAAGGATCTCCATCCGGTCGTGTGGGCTCAGAATAAGGAGGTACATACAATCGTGCCCCGTAAGAACCCATCTGGTGGTGATCAATATAAGCCTGAGGTACCCAATCCCTGAAAATGATTTTTGCACCATAAGCAGACTCTACCGTATTCTGCATATAGGCATCCCGGTTGTTATCGTGACCGATATAATGATGGTATAACCAGGGCAGTCCTGCTCCTTCATACTCCGTACCCACATATTTATTATACCATTCTGTTATCATTATCTCCCCGTCAGGATTGAAACAAGGGATAATAATGGATATTGTGTTATCAAGTATTCTTTTTGTCTCTTCATCCTCCCGGGTCAACATATCGTATGTCATTTCAGCAGCGGCCTGGCTGGCAGCTACTTCGGATGAATGGAGGCCGAAGGATTGTACAACTACAGCCTTTCCGTTCCGGATCCCTTCCTCTATTTGGGCCTCAGAAATCCCTCTTGGATCGCTTAGCATCGAATTAATCTTTTGTAGCGCATCCAGGTTAGTTAAGTTTTCTTCAGAGGAGATAAATAATACCAGGAATGGATTACCCAGGGTTGATTTTCCCATGTTTACTACTTTCATTTTGGGGCTCTTCTCCCCCAGCAGGTTGTAATATTTTACCAAATCATCCCAATGGGCCAGTTTGCGATCGGCCCCCATTTTAAAGCCGAAGTAGCTCTCGGGTGAGGGTATGCCTTTATCCTGCGCAATAGCAGTTCCTGAAAAAATTAAGATTGAAATAATGGAAATTAAAAATTGAATTCGCGTGCAAAAATGTCTTGAATGCATGATCAGATTTAGTTAGGTTTTTACCCATTAAATATAATCACTATTGCTGACCAGATGCAATTAATTGGTTCATTTTGGATAACCGGTAATTGATTCAAATTTATTAATCAATACGCTCCTTACTATTAAATTTATCAGCTGTCCAATTTAAAGGATTGTTCCTTATGTAATTCCGAATATTATTTAATGATTTTTCATTCCTGATGATATGATCGTGAAATCGGGATTGCCATGCAAAATCCTGATAAAATTGACGGACATTCATTGTAACCGCCGATTTGTACCCTCGAATAATTGATGCCAGGTTTTTTCGTTGTGGGCCTGATTTGGTTTGGGTGGTTGAAGAGACGCCATGCATGGCGTCTCTATTGCCATCATTAAATTCATTATATTCATTTTTTCCAATCGTTATTATCCCATGCAGGTGGTTTGGCATTATCACAAATTCATCCATTTCTATATTCATATCAGGCCTGATTTCCGGTGATTTTACCCATTCTGATTCTGCAATTTCTCCTATTTTCGATAATTTCATTTTTTTGTTAACAATTTCACCAAAATAATTTTCTCTTTCATGGGTACAGATCGTCACAAAATAAGATCCTTTCCAGCCATAATTCCAATTTGGCATCCTTGCTGATTTAATACGATATATGCCTTGATATTTGTCCTCCAATTCCACTGAAATTAAAAAAACCTTAATAATTACAAAAATCGAGGTGTAATTTCATCTGATTCCTATCTACAACAACACCTGGAAAAGGTCAGGGTTATCATTTAAATATTCCCCAAAAAACTTTTTATCCATCATCCGGGTCATTAACTCCTGTAGGTCAGATTTTCGTCGTAACTCAATCCCAACTATCGCAGGCCCCTTTTCCCGATTATGCTTTTTGGTATATTCAAAGTGTGTTATATCATCATCGGGGCCTAATACCTCATTTAGAAATTCACGAAGTGCACCGGCCCTTTGAGGAAACCGAACAATGAAATAGTGTTTGAGACCTTCATATAAAAGTGCCCGCTCTTTGATTTCGGCGCTCCGGGTAATGTCATTGTTGCTTCCGCTAAGAATACAAACTACGTTTTTCCCACGCAATTCTTTGCTAAATTGATCCAGCGCCGCAATCGAAAGGACTCCTGCAGGCTCCGCCACAATCGCATCGCGGTTGTACAACTCAAGAATGACTTCACAAACTTTTCCTTCCTCCACTTTGATCATGGAATCAAGATTCTGTTTGCAAATAGGAAATGTGAAATCCCCAACCCTTTTTACAGCAGCTCCATCCACGAATTTATCAATGTGACTCAGTATTGTAATCTTTCCAGCATTGATTGACACTGACATCGAAGGCGCCCCCGCCGGTTCAACCCCAATGATTTTAGTTTTAGGCGAAAGCTCTTTCATTACAGCCGATACACCGGAAGCCAGCCCTCCCCCTCCTACAGGAACGAACAGATAATCGATATCATCTTCAAATTGTTCCAATAAATCAAGTGCGATTGTTGCCTGGCCTTCAATAATGGCAGGGTCATCAAATGGGTGAATGATTGATAACCCTTGATTTGAAGACATTTGGATAGTCTCCTTTTTGGCATCATCAAAAGTATCTCCGGCAAGAATCACATTTACAAAACCATTTCCAAACATTTTTACCTGGTCAACCTTTTGCTTGGGTGTTGGCGACGGCATCACAATTGTTCCTTGTACATTCAGCAGTTTACAGGACAATGCTACCCCCTGGGCATGATTTCCGGCGCTTGCGCAGATAACACCCGCTTTTAACTGATCTTTGTCAAGAGAAGATATTTTGTTGTATGCCCCACGGATCTTGTACGAACGTACCTGCTGAAGGTCTTCCCGTTTAAAAAAAATGGTTGCATTATAATGGTCAGAAAGTGCATGATTTTTAATCAAGGGGGTTTTTTGCGCCACGCCTTTTTCATAAAGCCTTTCCCTGGCTTTGATTACATCTTCAATTTTAGGATAGTAATTCATTTCATTTTTGGTTATAAAAAAACCCTTCACTGTGCAGAGAAGGGCTTTTTATTTGGTTATTATTCCACTCTCAACACAGGGCTGATAGCCTGATAATGCCTATAATAATATTGATAATGGAAATGTTGTTCACTTTTTTTCTCAATTGAGCAGCAAACATATTTATTTATTTGCTTATAAACCCAAAACGCCCGGAGTTTTTGATATTTTTCGTAAATGACTCAATATTTCAGTTGCTTTCAAGCAACTTGTAATCAATAATGTAATCATTTGGCTTTAACCACATTTTAATTGTGCGCTTTGAACGATTCGTAGCTATCCTGAGGATATGGCATTAAAGAATATTTTTTTCTTTTTCCTCACGCGTGAAGGTGTGGAATTATGGGGCTAAAGCCCGAATGGGTTTATTTTTCATCCGTCCGCTAAAGCAGAAAGTAATACCGTCATACACACATTTTTTAAGAAAGCAATTCGCAGGTATGGTCATTTTCACTTCTTGCCCTTTTTTGCAGCTTCGAGGGATTTTGTAGCCCATACCTTTAATTATTCGCTGTCTTCAAGAATTTCTGCAGGTACCTCCCAATAAGGCATGCCCTTCTTTTTACTACCCGAACAAGATGGCTTTATTCCCCTTTTTTCATAATCCTGTTGATTGTTTTCATCAACCCGCATTCGGAACACATCATTCCCAATCATTCCAAACATTGTTCCTTCCATGAAAAAACCAATACCCCCAAACATCTTCTAACTTGCACATTCCCAAACGATGCAAGTTGATCTGTCACATAATCAAGAAAGTCCTGGGATACAGCCATTATAATCAATTTTTTATGCGTAAATATAGACAACTAGATCATTTTCCGCTGCATGGCAATTTTTACCAGGGATGTTTTGGAATGGACATGTAGTTTTTTGTAAATATTTTTTATGTGGGATTTTACTGTGTGCGGACTAATAAAGAGCTCCTCAGCAATTTGGGTGTATGTTTTGGAAGCCACAAACAATTTAATAATTTCCAGCTCTCTTTCAGATATTCCAAATTGTTTTTCGGGAGAATCAATACTGTTATTTGAAATATCGGAGGATTGTATTGAGCCAAATATTTTCCTGGCAACACTTCTCGTCATAGGCGCCCCACCATTTTTTACATCGAGAATACTATCTACAATATACCGGGGAGTTTCATCCTTCAACAGGTATCCAACAGCACCACTCTTGATCGAATCAAGTATTTTATCCTGATCTTCAAATACAGTTATCATTACTACATCAATTTCAGGGTAGTTCTCTTTAACCAAAGCTGTCGTTTCGATTCCTGAAATACCAGGTAATTCTATATCCATCAAAATTATTTCCGGCCGATCATCTGCAGGCATTTCTTTGATTTTATTCAAGGCAGATTCCCCTGAGCCAGAAACAAAGTCCAGAATTATCTCATCAAAAAGCATGAAATTGTTCTTAAACCTTTTTTGTAATGTTGTATTGTCTTCAACAAGTGCGATATGTACTGCCATACTCCAAACTAACTAAATGTTATGCACCCTGTCAATACCCCAATTGGGTGAATCATTTATTGTACGGGGACCTCAAGTTTAATACTTGTCCCAATATTTGTTTTACTGTAAATATTAATTATTCCGTTAATATCACTAGTCCTTTTCTTCATGTTTTGCAAACCATAGTGGTTCTCTGACTTGATTGCCTTTTCAACATTAAATCCAATTCCGTTGTCCTCAATGTTTATCTTTATCTTGTTTTCACCCGGTAAGGGATCAATGGTAATACTGACGTTGGAAGCTTGAGTGTGTTTCAAAATGTTGTGTAAGCTTTCCTGAATGATTTTCTTCAGGTTAAACGCAACCATAGGTTTAATTGCTATACTACAATTTCTATCGCATTCAATAGTAAAATTTACCGCATCGCCATATTTAAATAAAGACCTGCCATATGACTCAATATGGTCAATAAAATCCTCCAATGAAATTGCTTCCTTGTTCAATGTCCATATTGTATCGCGCAGGTTCGAAATACTTTCCTCAGCATCTTCTTTTAGAGACAATAACATTTTTTTTACCTGAACATTTTTATTGATGCTTTCTATACTTTCCGCAGATTTGATGCCTGAGATAATCGATGTTAATTGAGCACCTACATCGTCATGTAAGTTTCGGGATATTCTTTCCCTTTCACGCTGAATCCGTGTTTCGGTTTCAAGTTCACGCACTCTCGATTTTAACTTGAGCCTTGAATAATAACGTACGATAAATACAATAAATGCAACAACAGTAATGACAGATCCACCAAAAAACCAAATTGATAAGTACCATGGAGTAAGTATTGTAAAATCAAATTGAGTAACGCGTCCTACATTCCCGATTGCATCTTTACCCCTGACTTTAAACGAATAATTGCCAAATGAAAGGTGTGTATATTCTTTTGTAGTTGCTACCGACCATGGTGACCACCCGGTATCAAGTCCTTCTAACATAACCTGGTAGGTTGTATTTGCAGCCAGGTCGTAAGCCGGTAATGCATAATCAAATTTCAACGCATTATTTTGCATAGGTATTTGAATCTTTAGTCCGGCTTTTCCGGAAATATTTGCAGTGATCAACGAATCTCCATTTACCCAAACTGAAGAAATAAAAGTATTTTTTCTACCAGACGGTTGTTGATAACCTGCGGGATCATAAGCAATCAGTCCATCGGTAGTTCCAAGCCAAATGATATTATCGTCATCCTCAAAAGCCATCCACAATCCACTTGACTCAAACAACGATAACTCGGGTTTTTCCAAGGGTACAAATCCATTATCGGAAAACTTATAGGACACAAGTTTCATAAAAGGCGTATCACCAAATAACAGATATACACCATTTTGATATTTTGAATCAAGAATGTAAGGAATCATTGAATTGTCATTCATAAAATCCGGATGCCTGGAAAATGAACTGATACCATCAAATTGGAAGACCCCGTCAAGGCTGCTGAAAAGATACTGGCCATCTATCCTGTTGATTTTGATTTCGCTTACCGGCAGGCCATTTTCATGGGTATATTTTGTCACTTTGGGATTTTCCAGGGTACCTTCGCTATATATATCGAACTTATAAAGTGGGTCATTTGTAGACCCAAGCCACAAATTACAATTTTCATCTTCTTCAATAAACCTGATAAAATCACCAATAGAATTCGTGAATGATCGTTGGCCCGTAACCCTCCCTGCGGACCATTGAAATGAATGTAACCCGGTATTTGCACACACGTAAATTGTTTCAGGATTGATTCGGGATTGAAATATTTTATAACCATGATGAGGTAATATCTTCTTTGACTCTCCCGATTTCAAATTCTGAACAAAAATTCCCTTTGATGTTACCACCATCAGGTCATTTTTAATTTTCAACATTTTAAAAGATTCGGGATTAGGTGAAAATAAAGGTTCGAATCCTGTTTCTCCGTTGCGAAATATACCATCATGCGTGGTTACGTAGAGGGTCTCATCAACTTTCAGAATATCATTTATTATACCGGGAAGCCCGTTTCTAATGTCAAAATACCGAAACGGGATATTAAAACTCAGTCTTGCAATGCCCTGATCTGAGGTAATCCAAACTGCCTGGTCTTTGTCAACCAGGACGGAATGTATACGGGAGCTTTTAAGTCCATCTTCCTGCCTTATATTTAATAAAACATCTCCTTCAGGATCCAGGAGATATATACCCATACCCGTTGATACAACAATACGGTTATCGGTTAAAATCATAAATTCATTAAAGAAACCATTTTTAAAAACATTATCAATCCCTCTGCTCCTCTTAGTGACTCTATCATTTTTAATACTGAATATTCCTTCGGATGTCACAAAATAGTCACGACCATCCTGGTTTGTCTGAATTGGTTCCAGAATACTTGAAACATTCGACTCTATCTGCAGGGTTGACTCTATAAACGTACCGTTCCTAATTATATAAGATCTCCCGTTTCGATGCACGTAAACATCTTTTTTGTAGAGCAACAGTGATTTCAATTCTGTATCCGAATCAATAAAAGTCATTTGAGCCGTGTTGGTATCCCACACAAAAACAACGCTTTTTGAAAGAAAATAGACCTTCCCGTTTTCGCTTATCATGTCTCTAATGGAAATATTGTCGCGTATGTCGCCCCTAAGCTGGGTAAGGAGGGAATGAAAGGATGTTTTTCCCAGGGAATCGGCTTTGAGGTATCCAAAATCACCGGTTCCATAGCAAAATATAACTCCATTCCTATCCATCACGAACCTGCGAACCATGTTGCGGGTTGTCGTTTGTATCAGGTTCCAGCTTACCCCATCAAACTCCAAAATTCCATCTCCATTCCCGAAATACATCTTGCCATTTTGGCTTTGTATGATTCCCCATGTTTGTGAATGGGCCTTGTAGGTCTGTGGAGTATACTGTGTTATTTGAGGAAACCCACGATCAAACAATCCCTTATCCTGGCCAAAAAGCAGGGTTGCATGACAAATAAAAAGTACAGCAATAAATGATGCTGTCTGCCACTTCATATTCAAAAGTTGGGTTTTATTAAAAGCTCAATTAAGCAATGTATTGACTTATTTCAAAAATAAGTGGTTATTATTTTAAAATTGAAACAAGTTTTTATACTACACAACTACTTATTTCTTCATAACAATTCCCGCTTTTCTTAAGATCACATTACTGAGTTTTTCAACAAGAAAAATGTATATACTTAGAAAAAATATATTGATGTGAATATTAAAAAGGAAATAACTGATAATGGATACAATAACCAGAATAATAAGATAACTCATGAAAGAAGTCAAATTTCCTACCCATTTAATTTTTCCATATTTCTTTCTGATATAGCTTTCAATCAGGTCTTCAGGATAAATAGCTAAATATGAAATCCCGAAATATACAAATGCTATTATGGCAAGAAAAAATACATTCACTATTGTATCACGGTTTTCAATGGATAAAAAAGCGTTGAGTAAAACCACAGGCCCTGCAGTAATTTCAAACATGGTTTCATGCATATCATTCTCAAAAAAATCTCCGACAATCACAAACTTGCCCTTTAAAAATTGAGATATATCCTCCGTAGGGAGAAATAAAAGTTCACCAATATTTACAGGATTAAATCCAGCCTCCTGGTTTTCAATGTCTTTTTGAAGTACCCGGTAATTCATAATAAAATGATTCAGGGTGTAACCTGAATTTATTTTAACAAATGGGCCCCTTTTAATCGCATTATACCCCTTGAGGTCTTCGCTTATTATAAGTGGTGTAAGTTTGAGGGAGTCGTTAAAAAATAATTGGAATTTATAAACTCCTTCAAAAATATTTCCAATCACATAATCACTCAGACCGATTTTTACATCTTTAACAACGGGTAAAAGTAAATTACCATCTTTATCAAGATGAACAGATACGATAAGGTTGTCCAACCTTATCATTTCAGCATTGAGTGCTGAATCAAAAGGTGTACTTTCATCAAAAAAGATGTCTAAAAAAACATACCTGGGTTTATCTTCAGAATTATTGATAGCCCTGAGTAGCCTGGTGAGCTTATCACGATCGGTGATGGGCTGGTTACCAATTGGAAATCCAAACGCATCAAATTTTTCGATCAGCATTTTATCATACGATATATTGATCAGCGCAAAATCCTCACTTTCGGGCAATTGCCTGCTGCTGAGTTTAATTGCAGAAGTGGCCCATATCATAAGCTTTTCATCGCCCGCCAGCCAGGGTAGACTCCAGAACCATGTTGTAAGAAAAAATAAGATTACAGTATTTACAAGGGCAAAAAAGATGTAGATTTTCTTAGCCGTTTTCACGTAAAGCCACTTTGACTAATTACGAATATTGTTTTCCAACTGTAGTGGATCGCATTTACCATAAAGGTTTGAAAGCATGTCGGCAATTTCATAGTAAGCACCTTCCCCTTTCACATCATATTGATCCATTATTTGTTGCAACTCTTCCTGGCTAATAAGGACGAAATCGATATCTGCAATCAATCTTGAATCCTCACTTAGGGTGTTATAGTAATACAATGAATAGTTAGTTACATTTTCAGGATTAATGGATTTACCATCGATGCTGAAAAAAGATTCCTTTTCGATAATCAGTATGTCTTTTTCGAATCCAAGCTTTTTGCTTACCCGATCCCCATCAATTGAATATTCAATATAAAAAAACCGCTCATCATTCATAGGGAATGCGCCTGCCGAAACTCCCAATTTAATTACATCTCCAGCCCAGACGTAGGGTGCTTCAGCAAAGTACAGTTTAAAGTCGATGTCATTATTAATACCCCCTGCCCTTGAACTCATACCTCCCCTTACGGGTGAGATGGTAGATTTTAGTACATAAATCAGGTCACTTTCATTTGTAGTTTTATCTGCTACTTTCACAATATATCTGCCCTTTTCACTGCTTAGTACAGCCGCCATGGCATCATTGGTTGTAAACCTGATTTTATCTTTTTCAGCAATTTTATCACCCGGTTTTAAAACGGAACCATCCTTTTCGAGAATGATTTCACCTTTCACATGCAAAACCTGGTATTCCTGAGAATAGCACAAAATAGATGTAAAAACGAATAAAATGGTTACTATTGGTTTCATAATCTGATCGGTTAATAGATCCTGAAGTCATATTTCAGGTTCTCCTCTCTCGAGGTAGGAACCTGTTGACCTCTTGACAAATTTACAACACGGTCGGCAATATATGTTCTTATCTCCGAAACAGTATATTTCCTGTCCCTGTTTAAATCTGCCCTTCTTGTCTTGATACCCTCCATCAGGCTGTAGGTAAACAGCCCGTTTTGTGAATCAATACCCTCAAGCGCAAACTCCGTACCACCTGCAGCAGATATCACCGTTGCACCTGTTCCTTTTTTAAGATCACCAAACAAGGTCTTTGATAATTCAAGCGTATTCCCAAGGCCAAAAGCATCTTCTTTGTATTGGATAATTCCTCCTCCTGACCTGAATGCTACTTTACCACTCCGCTTTGCATTGGTTTTTACTTCCTCAACTTCATCCGTGTCCAATTCACCCGAATGACAGGTATCCATAAACAAAAGTTTGTTTCTGCAGCTAAGGTTTACAATTAATCCCTCAAGATCTTCATAAGGCATGCCACCATCTGATGGATTTGAAAAATCCATGTTATACGTGGCAAAAAAGTAATTATAGTCTTTGTCCAATACACCATGACCGGCAATAAAAACAATTACAATATCGTCTGTTTTTGCCCTTGAAAGGAAATTTACAAGGTTTTTTACATTTTCGGAAGTTGCTTTTTCATCTGTTAAAACCTGGGGATAAACGTGACCATAAATATCTGTATGTGCAAAAAACGCAGCCACCTCGGTAGCATCTTTTGCTGCAAATGAAAGATTGTATGCCTCATTCTCGTATTTGGAAACACCGATAGAAGCAATATATAGATCAGGTTTTCTATAGGGGGCCTCATAATTAATTTCCATTACATGAGGTATCGATTCAATTCCTCTTTCATTTACCGCTACTGTCTTAATTTCATTAAGTCCAGCTGAAAGATCTATATTGACATGTTTTTGTACTGATCGAGAACTTTCTGTGGAAATATCAATACCACTAAATCCATTTACCGGAACATCGTTTACATATATATTCAGTCGATCAAGGTTGGTATTTGGGTCTGAAGCACTTACATCGTATCCAAAACTACTTTCGGTTGTAGCCAAAGGGTATTTTGAAGCGTCAATATCAACTTTTGGTAATACAATATTCTCCACGACACCCTCAGAATATCCCAGTCGTTTCATTCGCTTATCATAGGCCTTTTTGTACGATGCAATCAATTTGTCAGAGGAACCTCCAAGCCTTTCAGCAACAATATCAGGGCGGTTATACAATATTTCCATTTGTTCAAAGGGAATAATCTCTTCTCCCTCACGAAATGCCAACGCATTTGCAGCCCCTTTTGAAGATGTGTAGTAATAGTCCGGTGTGTATGTAATGAAGTCAAAATCATCAATCAGTGCCATACTTATAATTTTTTTCTTCTGTTGCACATTGTAAATGGTCAATTCGCCCATTGTATTTGTCGTAAATACCAAATCACCCTTTATACTGAATACAGCATCTGTGATATTGCCAAGCTGCTTGTCATTGATTACTGACTCGCCACTTATGTTTACTGACAAGTTGGTTTCACTGAGTTTAATCTGGGTACTTCCACTGGTTAACCTATCATCATAGTCACTGTACGATTCTTTCAGGGTTTTCTTTATCTTCTTTTCATCTTTTGACCATTTTTTCAAGGTACCATCAGCAGTTTCTGCAAGTATATATTTAGGGTCTTCATCAAATTTTACCCAAACGATGTTGTCATTTTTTTCCATATAAGTTCCCAGGATATTACCAGTACGTACGTTCCATAGTTTAAAGAAACGAGTATCAACAGCAGTAGTAACAAGGTATTTCCCATCGTCAGAAATATCAATATGATTTACGTCATACGACCTGGCGAACGATCGCACCAACCTGCCTGTGGTTATATCCCACATAGCCATATTTTTATGAAGTGAACCAATAAGGATGTGTTTACCATCCGGCATAGCTTCTACCGCCAATGCAGGCTGCACATATCCTTTCAACCTCCTTATCCTGCGTCCTGACTGGATATCCCAAAGATCAAGGCTGCGATCTTCCCCAGAGGATACGACCGTCCGATAATCCGGTGAAATAGCTATTGAATTCAGCCATGAGATATTCCCTGTAAATTTCTTTAACAGAGGTGGCTCATACGCATTTGCTTCTTTATTATCCGTTGGAAATTCTGCATTTTCAATATCATAGATGTTAATCGAATGCTTTATATTAACAATAATTTTAGTTTGGTCTTCATTAAATACTGCCCTGGATTTTGGATAATCAATATTCCATCGCTTCATACCCTTCACATTTTTGAACATGGTTTGATCATCATTCAACTCCACCAACGATACGGAGGTGCCACCCGTTTTGTCTTCCTCACCTTTGGCTGCGGTCATGGGCAAGTATAGATTCTGTGATATAAGAACAGATTTCCCATCCTTTGTAAATTCAATGTTGCTGTAATCAAACACATAGAAATCCATCATATTTTTATCAATATCCCCTTTACCAACACTTGTGATCAGTGCCATTGGTGCCAGTATTACTGCTGTATATACTTTTGCCGCCCCTGAACCTCTCAGATGTTTCAATGCATCATCAAGGATTGTACCCGTTTCAACATTAATCAGAAGAAGTTCGACATCATTGGCCCGTTGGGTCCCCATGACCACGCGTTTGCCATCAGGTGATATACCAAATGATTTGACCTGGCCAGTCATTCCTTCGATAGTTTTTATTGGAGTGTAATCATTACTGTCCCATTGCTTTATAAGTTTATCGGAACTGCCTGAAAGGAAACTCTTTTGATCAGGCATGTATTGAATTACATTTATTGCATCAGAGTGCGCTTTGATTTTCCCGGAAGGAACGGGATCTCCGGACAAATCCCAAATCAGGATTGTACCGCCGGCATCTCCGGAAATCATTGTTGATCCATCTTTTGATAGTTCGATACACTTCACCCCTACTTGATGTCCTGTAAAACTTTTAACATCAATACCGGTATTTACATCCCACATTTTTATTACATGGTCATCACCGGCGGTATAAATATTTTGACCATTAGCAGAATATTTTACCATATTAATCATTTCCCTGTGCCCCTGCCGAATGATCAGCTCTTTTTCCTGCCCAGTCAATAACAAAGGAAGGAATATTGTAAGGATGAACAATGCTGAAATTACTATTTGTTTTTTCATAGTACTCATAGGAAATTAATGCAAGGAAGGATTCGCAGTTAGAGGTAATTACCAACCACGAATCCAATTAAACCTGAAACATGAATTTTTAAAAAACATAACTGATAATCTGTTTTTTATCAGCTTTCAGGAACACCTGACCACTAATGGTATCAAAGTCATAGACCGGTTCTTTATCACCAATCTGCATGGATGCCAGTTCTTCGCCGGTCCGTTTATCCACTTTCACAAAGCCTGAAGCATTCTTCTGCCCGCCTTTACCAACAATAGCCAGCACAACCTGAATATTTCCTTTTGATTTGGTAGCAGTAAACCGTTTTCTGGCATCTTCACCGGCAGCATCCCCTGCGGCACCAAACCTGTCTGCCTGGTCCTGATAGTACTTACTTTGCCAATTTGATCCGTAGGTACCGGCATAACTTGCTGATGCTGAATTTGCCGCAGCCATGGCATAGGATAGTGCCTGAACAGTCCGAAGTGCAATTTTTGCCGCCAGACTCATTTCGGGTGCATCCCAGTAATTGTGCCAGCGTTGCGAACCATCTTCTTCAATCATCATCAGGTTACTCGCAGAGCTTACAAGGTATCCACCTTCAAGGTATTCAATGCGGTCCGGAACTTCTTTTTCTTCAAATGTTTTGTCAATTTTATCAACCAGGATTTTGTAATCACCCTCCACAAGGTCCACCTCATACAAAGTACCTTCTATATACATCAATTCCCGTGTATAATCGGGCTTAAATCGTACCGATGGAACTTCCAGCATACCTTTTTTGTCCCATACTTTTTCTCCCTCAAAAGTTATCAGCCCCAACCGTCCTTTTGCATCAGAATACATCAACCCTTTGGCACATACCTGGTCAATATTTATTCCTTTGACTTTTTCATCCCAGATTGTTTCACCTGTTTCACGATTTAGCAGTTTCAATTGCTTTTCTTTTGCAACCACGGCAATACCAAAATCACCAAGGTCCACCACTATTCCTGAAACCTTCTTTGATTGCCACTTTTCTTTACCGGTTTTAAGGTCATAAAGTGTGAGCCATTTTTCATCCATCACTACCACTCCATCACTGATAGCGAACATTTGGGGAACTTCCTTCAGCTTAATATCTATGGTCCAATCCCTTTCACCTGATCCCAGGTCCAGCGCAGTTAACTGGCCACTGTTTTTTACTTTTTCGAAAAAATACCCGGTGGAAAGATCCAGGCTTACATCGATACTCTCAAATGTTTGTTTCTTATCAGTGGTATTAAACTCCCACAT
>CAZONK010000011.1:0-3374 GCA_964581095.1 uncultured Roseivirgaceae bacterium | reverse complement strand
CCCATAAATTTCACAACAGGCATATCCGCTTTTCGCGGGCTCATAATTTCTTCACCGGTAACCATATTGATCACAGCAAAGTTTTTATATGCGGCATTATCGGTGTATTTAATTCCAATATAGTCATTCATTTCAGGATACTCTTCAGATTCCATAACCCTTACGTAGGTATCAAAAAGAACACTTTCTTCTTGTTTTTTGCCGTCGGCCCCTTTTATTCCACGGGCGCCTTTCATTATATCAGATTCCCATAGTTTCTCTCCATTTCTGGAATCAATACCCATTAGCATCATATCAGCTGAGCCAATTAGTAGTATTCCCGCATCTGTGATTTTCGACCATTCAACTTCTTTCTCAAAATCATGCTGCCATAATGCCTCCTGCGACATCAGGTGGTTCGAAATCAGCAATAGTGCCATGCTGATTAACAGTTTGTTCATTGTTTTCATTTTCATTCAGGTTATATTAAAAAATAGGTTACCAATCCAATTAAAAAATGTAATATAAAAGACTTGTTTCAGGTACTTTATCAGTTCAGCACCATCTATGATATTACAATCAGTTAATGATTCCTCCAAATACGAAAATTTGAAAATAGGACTCAATACCCCAAATGGGGTATATTTATATACCTGATTACAAAATAATTGTAGGGCTGGATTAAGAAAAAATTATAGAAAACAGATCATCTTCTAACGCGAAAGGCTCATTTTTAATAGTTTGCTCTCAAATACAACTCCAATGAAGACTTCATTTCCAAATTGAACTGCCACACTGGAACCAGACAATTGTTCTCCATTATCCAGGTAAATATCATTTACAATGAAATCGTCAGGTCCATCTGGAATTAATAAGATAACTTGTGAAGGAGACATCTTGGATTTATCAGCGGCATGGCCTACAAATGCAAACAACCTGGGATGGGCACCAATTAGCAAGTTACCTTCTGGCCCAACAGAAATATTGTCAACACCGGTGTGAAGATTGAGAAGACGCGTCTTGTTTAATTCACCGGTCTTCTGGTTTATTTCATAAGAATTGAGCAAACCGGAAGTGGTTTCAGTTACAAACAATTTTCTTCCATCATTGGATACATTTATTCCATTTGCATAGTTTAATCCACCCATAACTTTTCGAAATGAATTTCCATCGTAATATAGAACGGATGATTTGGGGATTCTCAGGTAATCTTCCAGTTTTCTGCTGAATCCTGATGGTGATCCATGATCATTTGTAACATAAAACCGACTGGTATCTACAGCAACCACATCATTCGGACAACACATAAGATCACTGGAAAAGCTTTTCAAATGAAACAATGTATCGTTTTTGTATTCGAATTTTTCAATAAAATCACCTGTTTCATTATGGTTAACAACAAGCAAATAGGATGTGCCCTCCTTTTTGAAAAAGGAAATCCCATGTGGATGAAAAGCACTCAGTAATGTTGAAAGTAGTAATTGAGGTTCACCGGGAACCGTGGAATGCAGGTTTATAACATATATCCCATCCATAGTTTGTACTTCTCTTGAATGAAGATTCCAACGGTCAGTTGAAGAAATAAATAAAATCCCCGCCTCCCTGTCAATATCAATATCTTCCGGTCCGGGAACATTCGAATATATCCCCACAACTTCTCCCTGAACATGGCCGGTTATATTTTTAAAAACTCCCGCATCATTCAATGTATCCCATATGAAATAAGCAAGCGCTAAAGGGATAAACCAAAGTAATTTCTTCATATTATATTGTTTTAACAAGAGATATCTTTAGGATCCACGATCCTTGAAAGGAGTGGTGATTAAAATGCACAACCTGTAGGAAGTGGTTGCTGATCTTCTAAATCAGAAGCATAACCATCGGGTATATTATACTCAACAAATCCTGATTGAACCGAACCTTTCATTGCAATGGTACCTGATCCATAACCATCAGGATGCATATGCGCTCTTACAATTACATCCTGATCCTCAGCGATCGCTACAATTCCCCCGCTGCGGGTAAAGGGCTGTTCGTCAACATGGGAATGAGCGAGTATTCTCCTGTAAATCAATTTGCCATCAACAGTAATAACCTCCCACCAGTTAGCATACTGGTTACATCCCTTATCAGGACTTTTCAGCTCAACACTGAATGTGTATTCATTGTTGGTGCCTGATACTTTTACTGATTTTACAATCGCGAATTCAATTGACTCTTCTTCAATAGATTGGTCTGGTGTGCTTCCGCAATTAATCAAAAATAGTAAAACCAAAACAGCAACAATTTGTGTTTTCATCTGGAAAATTCTCATACATATATCTTTTGACAACTGTAATTTTCAAAAAGATCAACAGAAATCCAATAAGTTGGACGATTACAGAACTGTTTTAGTTCACATATAAATGTGGTACTTTTGCGTCCTTAAATTTGGAAAAACATGATATCAACCCATAATGTTTCCTTACAATACGGAAAAAGAGTCCTTTTTGATGAGGTAAACATCAAATTTACGGGTGCAAATTGCTATGGCATTATTGGGGCCAACGGCGCCGGTAAGTCAACATTTCTGAAAATATTATCGGGAGAAATAGCCCCCAACCATGGCAATGTTGTGCTTGAGCCTGGCAAACGAATGGCCGTTTTAAAACAAGACCATTTTGAATTTGATGAATATAGTGTACTGGACACCGTAATGATCGGTCATTCCAAATTATGGAGCATCATGAAGGAGAAAGATGCTATTTATGAAAAGCCTGATTTTTCGGAAGAAGACGGCCATAGGGCTTCCGAGCTGGAAGCAGAATTTGCTGAAATGGATGGCTGGAATGCAGAATCAGATGCAGCAGCACTGTTAAGTGGTCTTGGAATTACCGAATCGGTTCATTATAATCAGATGGGTGACCTTAACGGGCATCAAAAAGTACGTGTACTACTTGCACAGGCTCTATTCGGAAACCCTGATATTCTACTTCTGGATGAACCCACGAATGACCTGGACATTCAGACGGTAACGTGGCTTGAAGATTTTCTCCTGGAATTCAAAAATACAGTCATTGTGGTATCTCACGACCGCCATTTTCTTGACACTGTATGTACACATGTTGCAGATATTGATTATAGTTCAATCAAGCTCTTTACGGGGAATTATACCTTCTGGTACGAATCGAGTCAATTAGCTTTAAGCCAGCGTGCTTCTTCTAACAAAAAAGCGGAAGAAAAGAAAAAAGAATTGCAGGAGTTTATATCCCGCTTCAGTGCCAATGCCTCAAAATCTAAACAAGCAACCAGCAGAAGGAAATTACTTGACAAAATTAATCTTGAGGATATTCAACCATCGACAAGAAAATATCCGGCGATCATATTTAATCAAAACAGAAAAGCCGGCGACCAAA
>CAZONK010000010.1:0-30508 GCA_964581095.1 uncultured Roseivirgaceae bacterium | reverse complement strand
ACTTCAGCACACAAAAAATTTGCTAGAATTTATCCTGTTTATGAGAATGATATCAAGCAGGAAGTACGTGGTTATACCTTTCCTTTTACCTTGTATGCTAATAAAGAGGTTCAGAAGTTTATATTCAGTCAAGGACTTGGGAACCTATGTGACAAAGGGTTTGGAATGCTCGATATTGCTAACACCGATCCCGTAAAAAGGGTTATTACACGAAAAGCAAGAAATCCGATTACCAGCTAATTTCTTCGATTTCTGGATATTGGAAAGTACCCAATCAAAAGATCTGTATCCAATTCGAAAGAGTAATAATAAACCAGTATTTCATATTCGTTTTCAGTTTCGAAATGGTCTCCTTCTATGTAGTTCGCTGAAAATATACTACTCTTTACCAGGTATTGGTAATCATAAAAACCTTCTTTAAGGAGGACTGATTTAATATAGCCTCCTCGTCCATTACTATATTTCATTTTATATCCATTATGAAATCCCCATAACGTAAAGTCGCTTGCAAGAAACACAGAACCGTTGATTTTATCGGTCTCCAAAAAGAATTCGGTATAGGCATACTCAGCATTTACAGGGTGGGAAAGACTGTACTTGCCATTATTGTCTGGATATTCACTATAGGGTTTTGAGTTACGGGATTTATCAATTTGAAGCGTTGCTACCGGTATTTCTTTCGTGATATCAACCTTGTCAACATTTCTTCCATAGTATTCAAGTGAACGTAAGTCAAAGAATCGAAATTGGTTTCCTCCGTTAAATTGATTTTCCATTGCAAAATGTTTGTACTCGATAATTTTGGTATTTTCCCAAACATTTGTTGGCCTTAGTTTTACAATCGCATTGTCCCAGCGCTGATTTTGTTTAATTGTAACTTTTACATTTTGAAGCGGGTTTGAAAGGTTAGCCCCCCTGTAGTTAAGGGTAAATTGTATTTCCTGCGTTGTTCTTGATATCCTGCTAAGCCCTGCAGTTTCAAAATTTTGCTTCATTTCCATCCGCTGATCGAAAACAACAAATCTTCTTGTCAGTACAATATCTTCCTCATTGTTGCGGTAAACCATCACGATATAATTGCCCGGAACATTTAATCGGGGCAACATAAAGTTGTAATGAACATAGGGAACACGGGTATTGAAAGAGAAGTCGTATGAATCAATTGTAAATTCATTGTATTTATTTACATAATCAAGAGGGAATAATCGTGACTTGCTCCAATCTGCGTTGCAATGAATGAATTTTACATTGTATTGTTCGTATTCAGCAAAAAGATCATCGAATTCCAAAACCAGGGTATAGGCATTTGAAAGTGGCATTGCTGCCGACATCATCTCTTGATTTGGCTTGTTTATTAATGGATATAATCTGACAGTATGAATAAATTCACTGTATTCGCTATAAATACTGTCAATGGTTTCAATTTGTTGGGCTACCGCAATTTTTATACTTAATACATATGCAATCCCAAAAAGAAAGCTCCAGGACCAAACAATGTTAATGTATTTTACCATTAAATTTGATAAGTGTAGGATTCCAACCTTTTGATTGGAAACAGTGTCTAAAATACAGTAACCATGCCAGAAGCAACATTATCTGTATGACTTTTAACGCATACCGGCATAATCTTATTCGTGCCTGCACAAAAGGCGATCGAAATGCCCAAAAGGATTTATATGATCTTTTTGCATCGAAAATGATGGTTGTGGCATTACGATATTCAAAATCAACAACCGAAGCAGAAGATGTATTACAGGAGGGGTTTTTGAAAGTGTTTCAAAATATTGGAACACTTTCCGATGAGAATAGCCTGGAAGGATGGATTCGCAAAATCATTGTTAATACTTCATTGAATCAGAACCGTTCCAAAATCTACATGTTTCCCATGAAAGAGGTAGAGGAGTCAACATCTTATTCGGAGGAAGAAGTCAATTTATCCGATCTTGGTTTCAAAGATTTATTGAAATTAATCCAATCGTTACCCGATGGTTGCCGGGTAATATTTAATATGTATGTGATAGAGGGATATAACCATAAAGAAATTTCAAAAACCCTGGGAATAAGTATCGGAACGAGTAAGTCGCAATTGGCAAGGGCCCGTGAATTGTTGAGATCCAAAATAGAAAAAAGAAGGGAGGTGAATTATGGAACAATTTAACAGCAAAAATATACTGGATGAGGGATTCAAAGTTGCTTTTGAAAAAGCGGAAGTATTGCCATCACCACGGGTATGGGAAAATATTGAAAAAAATCTTGGAAGCGGTGGGGCAGCAACAAAGAGAACCGGGCTTATTATTTTGCAAATTGCGGCGGCAATAGCATTTGTTTTTGCCAGCTCAGTAGCTTTGTTAAATTATTATAAATCTTCAGGTCCCGTTTATGATTTGCAAGAAAGTAATATCCCAATACAGGAGAAAAATACTGTACCTCCTGTACTGTTAAGCGATGGTGAGAATTCAACAAAAGAAATAGAAACTGAAAATAAGTCAAATGTTCCTGTCTTCTCCTCTCAATCAAAATCTGAGAATTTACAAGCTGTTACAGGAATAACTCCGGAAACTGATGAATACACTCCTGGATATGGATCAGCTGTGGTTTCAATTCCTATTCGAAAGCGTCAACTATCTGCACAATATTATAAAGTGGATTTTTCACTTGATATGACCCCTTTTTGGATTAAGAAACAAGATAATACAATCAAAAGTGATCTTTGGGCCAAAGCTGGATTTGGATCCGGGAACTCAAGAATTTCAGATGGAGGAATAGCATTGATTCCGGGGGCATCAGCAGATGCTGCAGCCCTTGAAGGAAATTTCAATAGTGATTATCAGGGAAATGTGACCATCGATTTTGCCGGGAATGCTTATAGTATGGGATTTGGGATTGGCAAAAATGCAGGAAATAAATGGATGGTTGAAACCGGATTGAGTTATGTGGTTTCCAGATTTAAAGCAACATCCAATAGCATTGAACAAAGCAACGGAAAGTTTTACCCTGTTTATTATATTTCGAATTTTAACGGCGACATTTTGCCAACCCCTGAGTATACCTTCAACAATACTCTGAAATACATTTCCGTACCTTTAAATGTAGGATATAAAATAATTGACAAGAAAGTTGGATGGATTGTCAATGCAGGTTTCGCAACTAATTTTTTAGTCAGACAGTCAATTAGTTCGGAACAATATGATTCATTTAATATCAAAAGTGAAACTTCCCCTTTCAGGCCCGTAACGGGTTCGTTACTTTTGGGTACCGAATTGTTTGTAAACCTGGGTGCTTATTATCAGTTATCTTTCGCCCCAAAATATAATGTTGGAATTATGGACATTACCAAACCGGAAGCAGGTCTGTATCTACGCCCATCCTATTGGAACATCGGATTAAACCTCCGGTATATGATTAAGTAGAATCAAATAATACTAAGGGACCTCTTCCAACCGTTTTGATTATATCTGTGTCTATATTAGTAAAAGGAAAACATTTGCCTTATGGACAGTAGAAACCTGATTTCGATAATATTAGGGCTTGTAGTGATCAAATTATTCAGCAGTTGTGCAGACAAGTGCGAAACTGTGAGGACCTATACATTTTTTGAACCTGTCTATGCAAGCCTGGAAGTAGTCCGCGCCGGTTTTAAAATTACCGGCCCCGGGGAATTAAAGAAAACCGGTAAAATATATCTTTATGAGCAATACCTTTTCATCAACGAACCGGGTGAAGGTGTCCATATTATAGATAACAGCGACAATCAAAATCCGGTGATAAAGAAATTTATATCGATTCCGGGAAATTTTGATATCGCGGTTAAAGGAAATGTACTCTATGCGGATAGCTACCTTGATTTGCTTGCCATAGATATATCTGACCTTGAAAATATTAGGTTGTTGAACCGGCTACAGAATGTATTTCCGAATTATAATACACAATTTGGCTTTACCGCCGAACCCGGAATGGTGATAGCCGGCTGGGATGAAAAGGAAACGGTGGAAGTGTCCAGCAGCTGTCGCAATTCGGGAGGTTTTATAACTTTAGGATTTGGTGTGGCAATGGATGCCGGTTCAGTGTCCTTGGAGTCCTCCTCTCCAGGCTCTACGGTTGGAGTGGGGGGATCCATGGCGCGTTTTGCTATCTATACCGATTATCTTTATGCTGTGGATAGTTATGATATGAATGTGTTTGACATTACAAATACACAGTCCCCAAAACAGGGAAAGATTATAAATATCGGTTGGGCTATAGAAACAATTTTTCCGTACAAGGACAAGCTGTTTATCGGATCACAAAGTGGAATGTTTATTTATGATAATGCAAATCCTGCAGAGCCTGTTTTTCTTTCAAACTTCGAACACGCTACTGCATGTGACCCGGTGGTAGCAAATGATGAATATGCATTTGTTACATTGCGTTCAGGTACGGTGTGTCAGGGTTTTAACAACCAGCTGGATATAATTGATATCCGGAATATCAACAATCCCATGTTAATCAATTCGGTTCAAATGACAAATCCTTACGGACTCGGTATCGACGGTAAAACACTTTTCATTTGTGAAGGGGAGTTTGGACTTAAGGTGTATGATATCAGCAATTTAAATGCAGTGGCTTCCAATATGATCATGAATTTTCCTGATATAAATGTATTTGACGTTATTCCCTGGAACAACACTTTGCTGGCAATTGGGGAAGACGGATTATATCAATATGATTACTCGGATGTGATGGCAATTAAACTGATTAGTTTTATACCTGTTACCATAGATTCCGAATGAAAAGTCTTTTAAATATACAGTTATCGATTGTTTTATTATCGGTTACAACTGTTGCTTATTCGCAATCGGACGTGGCAAAAATCAGGCTTAAAAATGGGAATAAAATTGAAGGGGAAGTAATTGAAATGGTATCCGATGATTATATCAAGTTGCGGATAATCCAGGGTGAGGAAATTACTATTCCGTTCGATCAAATATATAAGTTTAAAAATAATTCTTATTCATATCAGTCGTTTGCCGATCAGCGGAACGGTTATTTCAACTATACTTCCATTGGATTTACATTTATAAGTACAGGGGGAAACGGCGGATGGGAAGGCCTTGACTGGAATTTACACACCCTCAATGGGTATCGGATCAATTCAAATTATAAAATAGGTATTGGAGTGGGTATCGATCGATATTTAGAAATATCTGCAGCCCCGGTATATCTTGGCACACGTGTAGATATCGGAAAAAAACATGTGGTTCCAACGTTGTTTGCCAATGTGGGATATTCCCCTTTGTGGGTAAAAAATAGCAACGAAGAATGGAGCAATATTGTAAATATCCGTGGCGGGGCTTATTGGGAACTGGGGGCAGGACTCACTTTTAGAAATATCCACTCAAACTTTTCTCTAAACCTGGCTTATAAACACCAGTCATCAGAAATTGAATACGCCAACATTGGTTGGTGGGATAGTCAGGGATTCGATACGATTGAAAAGCATCAGTTCAGGAATATCACTTTCACTTTTGGAATGACATTCTAATCTAATTGGTTAACAGGATACGTATCAAGAGTTATCATCAATCATTTGAACAACTGATTCCCATACTTTTGTAACTTCATCCAGGGTGTCTTTTGCCTCCTTGTATGCAACAGTGGCTTCCTGAAGCAAATCAACGTTGGCATATATTTCCTGTGTGGAGAGCTGACTTTCTAATTCTTTAACTTCTTTTTCCAGAATCTCTATTTTGGATTCTATTTTTATAAGTTCTGTTTTTAATTGTGTAATCTGATAATCGCTCATTCCGGATTTTTCCGATCTTTTTTTCTTTGTATTTTTCACAGGAGCTGCTTTCTCTTTTGGTTTTGAAGGAACACTTTTCTCCTGATTATTTTTCTCGAACCAGTAGTGATATTCGTCAAATGTGCCAGGATATTCCTTGATTTCATGATTCTCGATATACCATATTTTATTTGCTGTTTGTGATAAAAAGTGCCGATTGTGAGAAACAATAATGAAAGTTCCCCGGTATTGTTGAAGCGCCTGGATTAAAATGTTTTCCGATTGAAAATCGAGATGGTTTGTTGGCTCATCCAAAAGTAGAAAGTTACATTCAGAGATCAATGTTTTTGCTAACGCAACCCTGGATTTTTCACCTCCGGAAAGAACTTTTATTTTCTTGAATACATCATCATCTGAAAATAAAAAACAACCAAGCGTGTTCCGCAGTTCCTGCTCAGTTTTTCCGGAACCTTCCTGCTTTAATTCGTCCAGAATTTCATTTTCGAGATTCAGTCCATCGAGTTGATGCTGTGCATAAAATCCCTTATTTACATTGTATCCTTCTACGCAATTTCCTTCCTGCAATATTTCTGTACCATCAATCATGCGAAGAAGTGTGGACTTACCTCTGCCGTTGGCTCCAATGAGTGCAATCTTATCTCCTCGTTCAATCCTGGCGGTTGTGTTTTTAAAAATGGTCAGTTCTCCATACGATTTTGTAACGTTTTCAAGTTGAATCACATGCCGCCCGGAATTTTGTTTGAAATCAAACCTGAAATTTACTATTGGATTTGAATCGATAATATCATCAATTTTGTCCATTCTGTCCAGTGATTTAATTTTTGACTGCACCTGCCTGGCTTTTGTTGATTTTGCCCTGAAACGTGTTATGAACCGCTCTGTTTGTTTAATTTTTTGTTGCTGGTTCTGATACGAATTGCGTTGAATTTCATCCCGGAGAATTTTTTCTTTCATATAAAAGTCAAAATTTCCTTCATAGACTACCAGGTCCTGGTTTGTAACCTCTGCCGTAATTTGGGTCGTGTTGTTCAGGAAATTTCTATCATGAGATACGATAATGTAGGCGCCTTCGTAGTTGTTGAGATAATTTTCTATCCATTCTATTGACGGGAGATCAAGGTGATTGGTAGGTTCGTCCATCAACAAGAGACTTGGTTTTTCGAGAAGTAATTTTGCGAGCATTACCCGCATTCTCCATCCTCCCGAAAACTCTTTAAGCGGACGATGAAGATCAGCAGTTGAGAATCCAATCCCTTCAAGAATTTCTTCTGTTTTTGCTTGCAACGTATATCCTTCCAGGGATTCGTATTTCTCCTGATACTTAGTAAGTTGTTCTACAAGTTTATCGTTATAATCAGATTCTAGTTTTTCTAGCACTGATTCTATTTTTCGTAGCAACTCCTGTGCTTCTTCAAACGCACTCATGGCTACCGTCAGAATACTGTCATCAGTTTCATACGATAACAGATCCTGGTTCAGAAATCCTATGCTGCAATTTTTACCACTTTCTATTGTACCCGAATCCGGTGAATATTCTTTGGTAATCAAACGTAAGAGAGTTGTTTTACCGGTTCCGTTCAGCCCTATGAGGCCTATTTTATCCCTCGAAGAAATATGCATGGAAGCATCTTTATATAGAGGACGCCCGCCAATGAAATATGAGATATTATTGATCGAAACCATTTTACAAACTTACCCATGAAAGTTATTTTCATTCTACAGATCAGGGAAATATCTTTATCTTCACAAATTAATCTATAATCATGAACAAAATGGTAACCATATTTTCACTGGTATTTAGTGTTTTACTAATTTTTACAAATTGTAGTTCTGACGATCCTCCATCAATGGAAGAAATAAAAACAAGCGGATTTAAAGCTTCTCCTTTACCTGATTTGCCACTTCATGAAATAAATCTTCCTGATGGATTTGAGATTAGTATTTATGCAAGCGTAAATAACGCCCGGTCAATTGTAGTTAGCCCATCAGGAATAGTGTTTGTTGGAAACAGGAATGGAGACAAGATTTATGCCCTGGTTGATGAGAACAATGATTTTGTTGCAGACAAACAATATATTATTGATGAGGATTTAAATATGCCAAATGGTGTAGCTTTCCGAAACGGCGATTTGTACGTAGCCGCAGTAAACAAGATTCTACGATACCGTGATATTGAAAATAATCTTGAAAATCCCCCTGCCCCGGAGGTTATTTATGATAATTATCCGGAAGATACACATCATGGCTGGAAATATATTGCTTTCGGCCCCGATGGCAAATTATATGTTCCTGTGGGAGCACCCTGCAACATCTGTGAACCCGATGCAAGCAAGATGTATGCTACAATTACCCGAATGGATCCTGATGGTACGAATGTTGAAGTTTTTGCAAGTGGAATTAGAAACTCCGTGGGCTTCACATGGCATCCTGTAACAGGGGAATTATGGTTTACAGATAACGGACGTGATATGTTGGGGGATGATATTCCACCATGTGAATTAAATACTGCCCCACAGATAGGAATGCATTTTGGTTATCCTTATTGTCATGGAGATACCTTACTTGATCCTGAATTTGGAAAAGATAAGAACTGTGCGAATTTTGAACCACCTGCAAAAACACTTGGACCACATGTTGCTCCCCTTGGTCTTAAGTTTTATACAGGAGTCCAATTCCCACCGATTTACAAAAACAGGATATTCATAGCAGAGCATGGTTCATGGAACAGGACCAGGAAGATCGGATATCGTTTAATGCAGGTACAACTTTCAGATAATAAAGCTGTTAGTTATGATGTATTCGCAGATGGATGGTTGAATAATACCACCCAGGCTGCGTGGGGTAGGCCAGTTGATGTTTATATTTTACCCGATGGATCCATGTTGGTATCTGATGATTATGCTGATGTTATTTACAGGATTAGTTACGCTGGCTGATGTTCTTTGCCAAGCATCCTTTCCATTTCTGAATGCGTAAATTTTGCATATTCATTGATTTTATCTTCTCCGTAATTTGATGCGGGTATCCTGTGTCCGATGGTTGCCTTAATTCGCCCGGGAATAATTTTAAATGGAACTTTGGGCCAGACATTATCTGCCCCTTCAATTGCAAGAGGTACTATATCAGCCCCGGATTTTACGGCGAGATGAAATGCACCTTTCTTAAATTGAGCCACCTGCCCATTTGTACTTCTCCTCCCTTCCGGATAAATTATTACATTTTTTCCTTCCCGGATAAGTTTGGCAGCCTCACTTATGCTTTGAATCGCTTTATCCTTATCTGATCTATCAATAAAAATCATTCCGGTTGCCTGCATGTAAATACCGAAAACAGGCATTTTTTTTACCTGGCTTTTAGCCGTAAAATGTAGATTTACCGGTATTGATCTGCATACAATGGGTATATACATGTATGATGTGTGATTTGCAACGATAATTACCGGATTGGGATTTGTAATATCAAAGTTTTCTATGCCCAGTATTTCGAGCTTAGCACCAGCAATAAAAAGCATTCCCGGTGACCAGATGGTTCGCGCCATTATCAGGGGTATATTTTTATTGAATAATACCAGCATCAGGATCATGGACAATCCAACTACTACAAATGACCATAAGGCTATAAGAAAAAATCTGAACCAGGATATCATACCAGGAGTTTATTGGATTTCAAAATTTCTTTTGTTGAGCAAACAGTTGTGCTTCTTCTTTGTTTTTGGAATATTTAATGTGCAGGGGAACCGGTCGTAAATCCCATATAATTCCAAGCAAGGACATGATTTTTAGAATATAGAAGGTAATATCAACTTCCCACCAAAAGAATCCCTGTCGTACTGATGACTGATAGTAGTGATGATTATTGTGCCACCCTTCCCCAAGTGTTATCAATGCTAACACTAAACTGTTTTTTGATTCATCGTGGCATTCATAACGTTTTTTGCCGATCATGTGCATGAGGGAATTTATGGAAAAAGTGCCATGGAATAAAAATACGGTACTTGTGAAAAACCCAACCACTAATGTAGAAAGGCCCGCGGTCGCGAATTGCGAACTACCCCCTCTACTATTAACATATCCTCCCACTGGATAAGCCAATACCATAAGAACAACAGGTGGAAATAAGTAGTGTTTATTCAACCACTGTAGTTCAGGGTATTTTGCATAATCTTTGATAAGATCAAATCGTGTCTTCTTATAATCTGGTCCTATTATCCACCCCACATGGGAGTACCAAAAACCAATTTCGCTTTCCAATTCAGGTCTCCGTCGTATTTGTTTTTCCACTATTATAAATAATAATAATTTACAAAGTTAATGTAAGACTAGCTAGCCTGAAACATTAATCTGGTTATTCGACAGAAAGGTAAAAGATCTAAAAAGTGAAACCCTTTTATTGTTTAAACCCTTTAAGTTTTATTTCTGTTAACTTGCGCTTGGTATCCAGAGGGAAGTCGCTTTTCATTATCCAGTCGTAATAAGAAGGATCTTTTCGAAATATATCTTCAACTTTATTTCCACGGTATTTCCCAAAATTAAATACAATTTCCCCACTTTTTTCGACCATCCTTCCTGCAAGGTCAACAAAATTCGACAGGGTGAGATTGTGAAGGGAATCGATATTATTGGTAATAGTACCCACAGTTTTACCAAGATTGTCAGTAACAGTATCGCCATCGTATTTTTCTACCTGGGCTTCGAGAACCTCCAGGCTTGCTATGGTATCTGCTTCTGCTGAATGAGCATTCTCAAGTGTTTTATCGCAGTAAAATTTATAAGCAGCTGTAAGGTTTCTCTTTTCCATGTAGTGGAATATCTTTTGAGAATCCACCATCTTTCTTTTACTTATACTAAAAGGTACATCGGCCCTGAGAAACTCCTCAACAAGAACAGGAACATCAAATTTTAGAATATTATAACCTGATAAATCTGCTCCTTCGAGGTATTTGGCCAGTTCTTTTGCAATTTCCTTAAAGGTCGGTTTATCAGCAACATCCTTATCATAAATACCATGAATCAGGCTGACTTCATTTGGAATGGGTATGGATGGATTAATCCTTTTTGTCAAAGTAACGCGCTCGCCGTCGGGCATCATTTTTATGAAGGAAAACTCCACAATCCTGTCTTTTGATATGCTTGTTCCGGTTGTTTCAAGATCAAAAAAAACAAGCGGATTTTTGAGGTTAAGCTTCATTCACAATATGGTTGGCCAGTTTCGTAATATCCAGATGGTCGAAAGTACCGGAACTCATCAGTAGCAGGTTTTTATGTTCCCATTTTTGTGCAAACAACCACTTTTCCAATTCATTTTTGTCAGTAAATACTTGCATGCTTTCACTGCCAAAAGCTTGCTTTACATCTGCTTCGCTTATTGGTTCCAATTGCTTTTGTTTAATTGTTTTTGGATTAAAATATACCAAAGGGAAATTGGCAAAACGCAAACCATCTTTATAATTTTTGAGAAATGTCTTATTCAAACTGCTGAATGTATGCAATTCAAGGCAGGCAATTAATTCACGATCAGGAAACTGTTCCTTTACAGCCAATGTACTTGCAAGAACCTTTGAAGGTGCGTGAGCAAAGTCAACAAAAACTGAAGATACATCTGAGGAATCAATCAATTCAAGTCGTGTATCAGTTCCTTTAAAGCTTTGTATTGCTTCGTAAAAATCATCTTTTGTAATGCCCAACCGGTTAGTTATACTCATGGCCCCGGATATATTCTGAAGGTTGTGTCTGCCAAATATTTGGATTGGAACCCGTTCTTCTCCATTTAATAAAAATGTTTTCCCATCTTCAATCAAAGAAGGGTGCGTGTTATATTTTATGCTTCGTACATCCATTCTCTCTTTACTTCCTATTACTACAGCAAGTGAATCTTCTTCGCAGTAGATAATGCTTCCACCTTTTGGTGTAGCATCCGCAAATGAATCAAATTGCCTTACATAGTCATTTTCGGATGGAAACACATTTATATGGTCCCATGAAATCCCACTTATCAATCCAATGTGATGTTGATAATGGAGAAATTTTGGAGTTGGATCCACCGGAGATGACAGGTACTCATCACCTTCAATTACAATTACAGGTGCATCGGTAAGCTGGACCATATTTTCAAAACCGTTAAGATGGGCACCCAATGCAAAGTCAAACTCATGTTCAAAATAATTGAGAACGTGAATGATCATTGAAACAATAGAGGACTTACCATGACTACCACCAATTACAATCCTTTGCTTATTTTCTGACTGAAGGTAAATAAATTCCGGAGCTGAATATATTTTCAAATCCAGTTCCTGCGCTTTTTGCAGTTCAGGATTATCCTCACGTGCATGCATACCTACAATAACTGCATCCAGATCTTTATTGATATTATTTGTATCCCATCCTTCATTTTCGGGTAAAAGACTATGTTTTTCAAGATTGGTTCTTGATGGATCATAAATTTCATCATCACTTCCGGATATTTCATGCCCTCGCTGCTTTAATGCAATCGCAAGGCTATGCATAAGGCTTCCCCCAATAGATATAAAATGTATTCTCAATGTTGTATATTTTAATTTTATTTTCAGATCAAAAATACGATAAAATAAAACAGCCACAAATCAAAAGATATACTCGATGCGATTGTTGATAACTATGTGGATAATGTGAGGATAAATGCGTATATTAATGTTGGTAAAATGTGAACTAGTGGGGGAGAAATGGTTTATAAAATCCTTCTATTAATTTCGGTTGGAGTGGAACATTTTCACTAGGTTTGAACTTGATTTTTTACAATTCTAAGCGGGAAGTATTTTTTAATTTTAATGGAGCAAAAAGATAAGAGGTTGTCAACTTTAAAAGTCGGGTATAAGTCAAAGGGAATTGTAAAAAGCGATCTTGGGGAAGTTTTAGGTAAAATTCCACCCCAGGCAGTTGATTTGGAGGAAGCGGTACTGGGGGCACTTATGCTTGAGAAAGATGCGCTAAGCAATGTAATTGAGATTTTGCATCCTGAAAGTTTTTATAAAGAAGCCAACGCGGTAATATATGAATCGATAACAGCCCTCTTTGAAAATGCCGAACCGGTTGACCTTTTAACAGTAACCAACCAACTTCGTAAAGATGGTAAACTGGAGCTTGTTGGAGGCCCCTATTACATAACAGAACTTACTACCAAAGTAAATTCTGCGGCCAATATCGAATACCATGCCCGGATTATTGCTGAGCAATCCATCAAGCGCGAACTGATAACCATCTCCGGAGATATTCAAAAGCTTGCCTATGAAGATACTACAGATGTATTTGATCTGTTAGATAAAACGGAATCAGCCCTTTTTGAAGTGTCAGAATCGCATATTCGAAAGAATTATGCCGACATGCGATCAATCATGAAGGAAGCTATGGATGAGCTTGAAACACGCAAAGTACATAAGGATGGATTGACAGGAGTTCCCAGTGGATTTACTGCACTGGACCGCGTTACTTCGGGGTGGCAAAAATCTGATCTTGTGATTATTGCCGCAAGGCCAGGTATGGGAAAAACTGCTTTCATTGTATCTGCTTTGAGAAATGCGGCAATTGATTTTAAAAGGCCTGTAGCATTATTTTCTCTTGAAATGTCATCAATTCAATTGGTGAACAGGTTGATTTCAGCTGAAGCTGAACTTGAGGGTGACAAGATCAAGAAGGGAAACCTTGCGGATTATGAATGGCAACAATTAGTTCATAAGACATCCAGCCTTGCCGACGCCCCAATTTATATTGATGATACACCTGCACTTACAATTTTAGAACTTCGGGCGAAAAGCCGACGTTTGGTTGCTCAAAACAATGTTGAGTTAATAGTAATAGACTATCTCCAGCTTATGAGTGGTGAAAAAACGGGTGGGGGAAATCGAGAACAGGAAATCGCGCACATTTCAAGGTCGTTAAAGGGGATTGCCAAAGAACTGAAAGTGCCCGTTATTGCATTAAGTCAGCTAAGCCGTGCTGTTGAAACACGTGGAGGGGACAAGCGGCCACAGCTTTCTGACCTGAGGGAATCGGGTTCTATCGAGCAGGATGCAGACCTGGTAATATTTCTCTACCGGCCTGAGTACTATAATATTACTGAGGATATGAATGGGATGCCTACAACCGGTATGGGTGAAGTGATCATTGCCAAACACAGGAATGGCTCGCTTGAAAATGTCCAATTGAAATTCATTCCCAAGTACACAAAATTTACGGATGCTGATTTTTCTTTTGACAGGGGAGAAGCAGGTAACAGGATGACCTTTCCCAGTAAAGCAAACACCGGAGAAGGTGATACTTATGGAAATACACCCACCGATGAAGGACCGGCTCCCTTCTAATAGTACAATTTTATTGTATAATATATAGAAATAGTTTAACTCGCTTTATGGCAATAGGGTTCGTAATGAGAATTCAAACTACAATGCCATAGGCATCCCTTGGGATAAATCAGGAGTTTATATTCGAAAAGCATAGCACCGCTATGGTTAAGAAGATAAACTTAGTGAAACGACTGATTTGCAGTAGTTTGTATTAGCAATAGAAGCTCTATTGCATAATGCGGGTTTAAGGGATAGTTGAATTCTTTGAGTTGATTATTCGCACAATTTCTGAAATATATTGTTTACATTTCAATTTATTTGGTATTAAGACAATGTAATCAATCAGAACTATGGGCATGAAAACCAGTAAATTTTCCAATCTATTTTTTATTTTTTTATTTTTTTCCCTCTCTTCAATCCAGGTATCAATCGCACAAAATTCAGTGGGCATCGGAATAGCTGATCCCAATGAAAATGCAGTGCTCGAACTCGTATCAATTGATAATGACCAGGGTTTGCTGGTTCCCAGGCTTACAACTGTACAACGTACATCACCATCATTTCTTGATAACCTCTCAGGAGATGACAATGGATTGCTGGTATTTGACAGTGATGAAAAAGTATTCTATTTCTGGCAGGACCCCCAATGGACGATATTAAATGCAAGCGGGGGTTCAGGTGAAATTCAGGATTTGGTTTTGACAGGCAATATTTTAACAATCACAAACAATGCAGGTGCCACTCCCATTGATCTTTCTCCTTTTTTGGGAACAGATAGCCAGACACTGACTGCTACAAAAACGGGTTCGGATGTGGTAGTGGATATTTCCAATGGGAATAGTATAACCGTGAACGTGGATGATGGTGATACTGATCCAGCGAATGAAATCCAGGATCTTGCGAGCGTATTGGCACAGGGAGGGGATGCAGGTGGGATTACAATAAATAATATTTCTGATCCAACTGCTGCCCAGGACGTAGCTACAAAAAATTATGTAGATAATCTGAATATCGATGATGCGGATGCCGATCCGGCTAATGAAATTCAGAACATTACGATTACCGGAAATGCGGTGGGTATTGACAACGGTGGTTCAGGATTTGATTTGTCGCCAGTTATTCCTTTGGACGGCCAGGTTTTGAAATGGAATAATGCGCTGTCACAATGGGAAGCAGCTACCGATGCAACAGCGGCGGGGTCAACATTGCCCACCCTTTTTGACGCAGAAATTGTTACTAACAATGGGGTGAATGTGGCAGTAAGTATCTCCGGCGACCTGACAATGAATAACAGTGGTGTGACAACAATTAGCAATAATGCAGTTGCTGATAGTAAACTTGATAAAGCGAATATACCACTTAGTGGCTTTGGGGCTGCGGTTACAAACATTGATGCTGGAAATCAAGCTATTAATAATGTACTGGATCCTGTGTTGCCGCAAGACGCTGCTTCAAAGTTTTATGTGGATAATGAAGTCTCTGTCAATGCAGTAAACATCGCGACAAATGCAGCTGATATCTTAACAAATCAAGGGGGTATAAGTACAAACGCAACAGATATAGGTACGAATTCAACAGATGTATTAACCCTCCAAGGTATTGTTAGCACCAACACAACAAACATAACAACCAATACCACTGATATTGCCACGAATCAAACGGACATAAGTACCAACCAGGGGGATATACTTACCAATCAAGGCAACATTAGCACCAACACAACGAATGTAACTACCAACACCGCTGATATTGGCACGAATCAAACGGACATAGGTACAAACCAGGGTGACATATTTACCAATCAAGGTAACATAAGCACCAACACTACGAATGTAACTACCAATACCGCTGATATTGGCACGAATCAAACGGACATAGGTACAAACCAGGGTGACATATTTACCAATCAAGGTAACATAAGCACCAACACAACGAATGTAACTACCAATACCACTGATATTGCCACGAATCAAACTAACATAGGTACAAATCAGGGGGACATACTTACGAATCAAGGTAACATAAGCGCCAACACAACGAATGTAACTACCAATACCACTGATATTGCCACGAATCAAACTAACATAGGTACAAATCAGGGGGACATACTTACGAATCAGGGTAACGTAAGCACCAACACTACGAATGTAGCGACCAATACCGCTGATATTGCAACAAATCAAACTGACATACTTACAAATCAGGGCGACGTAAGTACAAACCAAGGTGACATACTTACAAATCAGGGTGACATATTTACAAACCAATCCGACATATTTACTAATCAAGGCGACATAAGCACTAATACAACGAATATCTCAGGTAATTCAGGTAATATCGCGGCCTTATTTGTAACAGGATTGGGTGCAAACCAAAATCAAAATTTAATTTATGCCGGGCCTTCAGCCGGAGTTGCCGCACCCGCATCATTCAGATCACTTGTGGCATTGGATATCCCTTCTCTCGATGCATCTAAAATTGGTACAGGTACATTGGCAGTTTTAAGGGGAGGGACCAATAGCGGTAGCCTTGGAGCAGCAGGTACTGTGGCCTATTCAAACGGAACCTCATATCAATTTACCGCTGCCGGAACGTCAGGTCAGGTACTATCATCCAATGGAGTGGGTACCCCAACGTGGCTGGCAATACCATCACAATTTAGCACGAATAATAATATTCCAAAAGGTAATGGAACAGCCATGATTGGATCCAGTATTTATGATGTAGCAGGGAATGTTGGCTTTGGTACTGCCACCCCTACGGCCGGGTTGCATTCAATATCGAATAACGGCGTACTTTTTGAAGGAAGTTTTGCCGGTGGTGTGATCCCAACAACTTCCGCAGGTATCAGGTTGATGTTCTTTCCAAAAAAGGCAGCATTCAGAGCTGGAGCAGTTATTTTAGCTGCAAATGCATTGGAAGCAAATATTGGCAATTATTCAACAACTTTAGGCTATGGAGGCCTTGCCTCAGGTGTGGCTTCCGTTGTAATTGGTCGCGGTGGATCCGCAACCGGTGAGGCAGCCGTAGCGATCGGATATGCAAATTCTGCAACGAACAACAGGGCATCCGCCATAGGTAATGGAAATACTGCATCCGGTCAATTTGCCAATGTATTTGGCTACATCAGTACTGCCAGTGGAGACAATTCAATGGCCCTTGGAAATTTATTGGCATCGGGAGGAATTGCGTCTTTTACCATTGGAGCAGGTGCAGGATCCGGCGCTCTAAGACTAACCAACAATATTGACAATTCTTTAATGATTGGATTTAATTCAAATGTTCCGACACTATTTATTAGCCCTAGTGCGGGAGCCGGTGTTTCTGGTAATGTGGGAATTGGAAATTCTGCTCCATCTTCTAAACTCGATGTATCTGGAACAATTACAACCACCGGCTTTCAACTGACAACAGGTCCTTCCTTAGGTGACGTACTTACATCCGATGCCTCAGGAGTAGCAACATGGTTGCCACCTTCAGGGGCCTCAGGTGCAGCTGGAGGTGATCTTACCGGTACATACCCCAATCCAACCATTACTTCCAATGCTATTGGTTCAGCTGAAATTTCTGATAACACGATAACTTCTTTAGATATTCAGAATAACACGATACTCAATACTGACATTAATGCCACTGCCGCTATCGCAGGAACCAAAATTAGTCCGAATTTCGGTGCCCAGAATATTGTTACTACTGGTAATGCCGGAGTAGGCACTACTAGTCCACAATCAAATATACATATTGTTAATGCAGCCGGTACCAACGCCAACTTTCAGATTACCAATACAGCCACCGGTAATACAAGCGCGGATGGCCTGAGAATATCACAAAACTCGCTTGATGCGATAATTAATAACAGAGAAAATGGATCTTTATTCCTTGGATCGAATGGAACAAGTTTAATGGAAATTGATGCTGCTGGAAACATTGCACTGGGTCAATTATCCGCAGGATTAAATACACCCGTATTTGCCAACCATCGGTTTTTTACATTATCCGCTGATGATTTGGGTGCATTAGGTAGTTCTATGAGTTTGGAGCTTAGTGGTTATAGTAGCAGTACCTTCCAGGAATTTGCAAGATTAGATTTCAACGCAACAGCTTTGGGTACCAGTAACTTAGTTGCAAGAATATCAACTTACCGAGGCACGAATTTTAATGAGGGGAAATTACACTTTGGAACTTCTAACGCCGGAATATTTAGTGATCACATGGTAATTACTAAAAACGGCGAGGTTGGAATTGGAAATTTAAGTCCGACAGCTGGATCGGCACTTCACGTGGGTGATGCCATTGGTGCTCGGCTATTTCTGGGAACTGCAGGTTATATTGAGGATGCAGGTTCTGGAATAATTGAAACCAATGCTCATTTTTCATCATTTACAAATGGTTTTAGAGACCTTGGTACAACCACCAATCGATGGAGATTTATTTATCTAACTCAAAATCCGAATGTTTCATCCGATAGAAGACTTAAAACTCAAATTAAAGAACTCGAATATGGTCTAAAGGAAATCCGGAAGTTAAAACCGGTTAGATATAAATTGAAAAATTCTGAAATTCCTCAAACAAATCTGGGATTAATTGCACAAGAAGTAAAAGAAATTATTCCGGAAGTGGTTACAGGAAACGAAGAAGATGAAATGTTGAGCATAAGATATGCTGAATTGATTCCCGTACTTATCAAAGCAATACAGGATCAGCAAAAACAAATTGATCAACTCCAAAAAGCTCTCAATTCAATAGCTTCTTCAGATCAGGAATATAAAACAGATTGGAAGGATGAATAACACAAGAACAAATATTATTCAGAAAGCAGTATTGAGAGTTGTTTTAGTGCTATTTACTTGTCCTGTATTAGCGCAAAGTTTCATCAACAATGGCGCTCTTGTTACAATTAAATCCAATACAACCATCACTCTCGGCGACAGCGTTGTAAACAATGGCGAAGTAACAAACAATGGAACCATTATTTTGACGGGTAGTTGGACAAATAATGGAACATATAACCCGGAAGAAGGAACAGTAGTTCTTGGTGGCCAGCTTCCTCAAAGGTTTGATCATAATGATCAGTCACTTACTGGGTTGACTGTTAGAGGAGGGGGCGATAAATTTTTCAGCGAAAACATTCATGTGGTCGATGAACTTTTGCTGGAGAACGGAAGATTGGTTTCGCAGGATGGAGCTAGGATAATTGTTGAACCCGGGGGCATCATAACCGGTGCGTCCACCTTATCTTATATTATTGGGGAAGTCGTTCAAAAAGGTGAAGGCGATAAAATGTTCCCTGTGGGTGTTGAAACCGCATATCTGCCGGTCGAACTCATGGAGGTAACAGGATCAAATGTTGAATTAGGTGTTTCCGCAAGGGAGCAAACGAATACGACTTCCGTGGTAGGTACACTAGATGATGTTTCATCCCTATGGTACTGGGAACTAAACACTTTACAGGGACAATTTGAAGGAGCTTTTGTTAAACTTTCAATTTTTGATGAACAATTGAGCGGAAATATTGATCAGGTTGTTGTGGCTGAAGCAGCTACCCTGGAGGAAGCGTTTCATTCGCTGGGCCAAAAGGATTTTACAGGGGATTTGTTTTCAGGGGAAGTTACAAGTAGTTTAAAAGGAACTGGAGCAATTCTGACAATCGGATTTGACGCTTCAGTTACTGAAGAATTACCTGAGATTAATATTTTTAATGCGGTGTCACCCAATGGCGATAATCTGCACGATTTCCTTAAAATTGAAAATATTGAAGCTTACCCGGGAAATAAGGTTATTATTTATGACAAACAGGGAAACTTGGTATTCGAAACGCACGGATATAATAATGTAAATAATGCATTTTTTGGAGAAAGTAATACAAATCAATTTGGAATTTTGCCGTCAGGTACGTATTATTATTGGGTAGATCGGGGAGATGGGAGCAATGCTACAAGTGGGTTTTTTGTATTAAACCGTTAGAAACAATGAAAAAAGGATTAATAATTTGCTTAATGGCACTTTTAATGTTGTCTCCACGTTTCTCAAGCGGCCAATACGATCCATTATACAATCAGTATACATTTGATCAGCTGATGATTAACCCCGCCTATACGGGAGTTAATGATTTGTTTTCGGTATCTTTTATTTCACGGTATCAGTGGGTAAATATCGAGGGTGCTCCCTTAACCAACGCACTTACTGCCCATACTTCTATTGCCAACAACAAGGCAGGTGTTGGTGCCATGATTATAAGCGAATCATATGGGGTTAATACTAATATCGAAGTTTATTTTACTGGTGCTTACAGAATAAATTTTGGCAGGGGATCACTTTCCATGGGACTCCAGGGTGGTATGTTGCAATATAAATACGATTATACGAAGCTAAACCTTGAGTCATTGAATGACCCGGCATTTCTACCTGAGGATGAACAGGTAAGCCAACCTAACTTCGGAACAGGCTTGTGGTATCAGACTGATAAATATTATGTTGGATTTTCCGTACCACGAATTTTAGCCGTGGAAGTTGATAAACAGGATGGAAGTACAAGTGAAAGGTACAGGAGGCACTATTATTTAAGTGCCGGTGGAATGCTGACACTCAACCCAACATTGAAGATAAAGCCTTACACGCTTGTTCGGATCATTGATGGTGCACCCGCCAATATTGATATTGGGGCAAACCTATTGATTCGTGAGTTAATTTGGGCAGGGATTCTCATTCGTGATTTTGATGCGATTGCCCTGATGGGCCAGTTGGAAGTTAGCGATAAATTCAGGGTTGGTTTATCTGTTGAGCTTGCAACAACAAAACTTGTACAAACCTCTTATGGAACCTACGAGTTAATGCTATTGGTTGATTTTGCAGCATTCAATTACCAGGTTTTAAAGAGAAGGTATTTCTGATCCTCACAACAAAAAATATATTTAATTTATTGCATAATTTATTGATATTTAAGTATGAATTTCGTGCTGAGATTTTGAACAAAATTCATGGCACATTCAGTTTATATAGCAACCTCAGATCCCCAGGCAGGTAAATCGCTTGTTACCCTGGGCCTTATCGAATTATCACTAAGAAAAACAGCCAAGACAGGTATTTTCAGACCAATTATAAACAAGCAAAAACCCGATGGGGAATTGGATAATCATCTTAACTTGATTCTTACAACCTACAATCTAAATCTGGATTTTGAAGAATGTTATGCCTATACAAAAGAAGAGGCAAATGAATTGCTGGGACATGGTAAATCTGATAATTTTATTGAACAAATTATATCGAAATATAAAGACCTTGAAAAAAAATGTGATTTTGTACTTATAGAGGGTACGGATTTTCTTGGAGATAGTGCTGCCTTTGAGTTTGACATGAATGCCTTTATTGCAAAGAATCTTGGTGCACCTGTGTTAATTGTTGAAAATGGCCATAATCCCGATGCACAAGGACTTCTTCGAAAAGTAAATCTGGCAATCGATTCATATACTTCACGTGAGTGTCATATTCTGGGGGTCGTGATGAACAGATTGATACCGGAAACCCTGGAGAAAACAAGGGAGATATTCAGTTCGGAGCTTAACTCCGGATTGCAATTTTTCCTGATTCCTGAAAATGAAATTTTACGCAGTCCTACAATCCGGGAAATCGCCGATCATTTAGATGCTGAGATTTTGTATGGTGCAGATAAAATGCCTGACCTGGCCTTCGGTTATACAGTAGCAGCTATGCAAATTCAAAACTTTCTGGAGAAACTAAAAGAAAAACACCTGATCATAACCCCGGGTGACAGGGCTGACATTATTTCTGCCACGCTTCAGGCAAACCAATCATCGAACTATCCGAATGTAGCTGGGTTTGTTCTTACGGGTGGGTTACGGCCCGCACCTTCAGTAGTTAAGATCCTCGATGGCCTCAATGATCTGATCCCGATTCTTCTCGTTCAGGAAAATACATTTGAAACCACATTGCATATAAGTGGCGTACGAACCAAGCTTAGGGAAAGTAATCATCGTAAGATTAAACTCAGTCAACAACTATTTGAAAAGTATTTTGATATTGAAAAAATCAATGAAGAATTACTGAACTTTCATCCGCGGGGCATGACTCCCAAGATGTTCAACTACAATCTTACACAAATGGCAAAATCAATAAAAAAGCATATTGTTTTGCCAGAAGCAACTGATGAAAGAATTTTAAAAGCCACTGAACATTTATTGGCAAGTGGTATTGTAAAAATCACGTTACTGGGTGAGGAAGATAAAATTCGTTATGCAATCAGCAATCTTGGACTAAAAATTAAGAATAAAGACTTAAACATTGTAGACCCTCAAAATTATCCAAAGTTTGAGTCCTACGTGAAGCGGCTATATAAGCTTCGCAAACACAAGGGGCTTTCATTGGAAATGGCCCATGACCTGATGGGAGACGTATCTTATTTTGGAACGATGATGGTTTATTTAGGGCATGCGGATGGGTTGGTTTCCGGAGCGGTCCATACAACCCAGCATACAATTCGACCGGCAATGCAGTTTGTAAAAACAAAACCTGGTTATTCTGTAATATCTTCTGTATTTTTTATGTGTCTGGATGACCGTGTACTTGTCTACGGAGATTGTGCTGTAAACCCAAATCCTAATGCTGAGCAATTAGCAGAAATAGCAATTTCATCTGCTGAGACATCAGAAAAATTCGGAATTGAACCACGAATTGCAATGCTTTCCTATTCTTCAGGTGAATCAGGGAAAGGGGATGAGGTGGAGAAAGTAAGAAAAGCAACACGAATAGTTAAGAAAATGAAACCTGAATTGTTAATAGAAGGGCCCATTCAGTATGATGCAGCTGTTGATACTGAAGTTGGAAGAAAGAAAATGCCTGGTTCAAAAGTTGCTGGTAAAGCAACTGTATTAATATTTCCAGATTTAAATACAGGTAATAATACATACAAGGCAGTCCAAAGGGAAACTGGAGCAATTGCAATTGGACCTGTATTGCAGGGTTTAAATAAACCAGTAAATGATCTCAGCAGAGGCTGCACAGTAGAAGATGTTATAAATACGGTAACAATTACAGCAATTCAGGCGCAGATGGAGTAATATTGCGCCAATAGCAATTTTAATACTTTAGAATGAATGAAAATTTTAATCATTAATGCAGGAAGTTCCTCTATAAAATTTTCTGTATTCAATGGATTCAATTTGTCAACTTTTGCGTTTGGACTGGCAGAAAAAATCGGGTCAGGTGATAGTCGTATTACAATTCATGTAAACAAGGAGAATGGAGTTGATAAACACGTTGAAATAAAGGAGCTTATAAATCACTACATTGGTTTTAAAAGAATTATTGAGTTACTTCAGGATGAGCATATCAACGTTATCCAGAATAAATCGGAAATAACCGCAATTGGGCATAGGGTGGTGCATGGAGGCGACTACTACACGGAACCTGTTTTTGTAACCAAAGATTTAAAGAAAAAAATTAAGCAATTTTCCCCGCTTGCCCCACTACACAATCCCAACAACTTATCGGGAATTGAGGTTTGTGAAAAAATTCTCCCAAAGATTCCCCAGGTTGCTGTCTTTGACACGGCATTTCACCAAACAATACCTGAAAAAGTATTCAGGTACGCCATACCATCTAAATATTTCCATGAATATGGGGTGCGCGTTTATGGTATGCATGGTACCTCACATAAATACATCACCTGGCAAACAGCTGGATATTTAAAAAAACCTGTCGAAAAAGTTAATCTAATATCTGTTCATTTGGGTAATGGATGTAGCATTTCAGCTGTAAAAAACGGACAATGCATTGATACATCAATGGGAATGAGTCCATTGCCCGGCCTTATGATGGGCACACGTGCAGGTGATATTGATCCATCAATCATATTCCATCTTTTGCGGCATGCAGGAATGAATGCGAAACAGGTGGAAAACATGCTAAACAATGAAAGTGGATTAAAAGCAATTGCGGGAACTTTAGATGTAAGGGATGTAATTGACAGGATGAATAACGGAGAAAATAATGCTCTCCTGGCATTAGAGATGTATTGCTATAGAATTAAAAAGTATATTGGTTCATATCTTGCTATTCTTGGTGATGCAGATGCCATAGTATTCACAGCAGGGGTGGGGGAAAACAGTGCTTATATCCGCAAAAATTCGCTGAGCAATATGAGTCAATTAGGAGTAGAAATTGATAATGATATAAATTACGCACACAAGAATGGGATATCAGAAATAAGTAAGAAAAGCAGCACTGTAAAGGTTTTGGTAATCCCTACAAATGAAGAGAAGCAAATTGCATTGTCAACAATGCAGCTCCTTGAACCAATACTGGCCCAACAAAATTGATAACTTAAGACTTCAATTTGAATCTATATATTGTAAGGATTCATCATTGACATGATTCATACCCGATTCATTTTGATAGTAGTTGTTTTAAAGACAACCCATGAAAAAGTATTGCCATTGGCATAAATAATCCCGCAATAAAAATCAATGGTGGCCGGAGAAAAGAAAATTCGATTGTATTGTTTTCCAATCCCAACAAATGTGGGAAAAAAGCAGAAAGTAGAAATACCCTGATGGTATTCGCCAAAATGAATAACCCGGCAATATTCCAAAATATTAACAACCCCCTTGACATGCGATTTTTTAGGGTATAAAATGCAATAGGTATTGCAGTAATTCCAACGAGTACATCATAATTATAGCCTTCAAATGTCGTTTCAACCGGTAAAATACCTTCTTTGTGAGCTAGCCAGATTATTAATTCGACAATTATTCTAAAAGCCTGAATGCCAATTAATAAATGAACAGGTACTGATAATAATAAAGTTGTAGTTGCAGACCGGGTAATAACGATAACAATAAATATAAATGCGGGAAGGATAATAAAAACAGGAAGTTTTGGAGGAAGACTAAAGTCGTCAATCATCCCGGTGGTAGACACAACAACAATATAAATAATCCAGGTTAATGTAAATATACCTACCCGGTAAATATTTGATATAGCGTCATCTTCGAAGGCTATCCCAAAATATTTGTAAGTGTATAAAAACACCAATGCCAAAAGCAAAATGGTGAAGGTCCATGTTAGAAAATAAGTTTCCATTGATTACTCAACTAATACCTTTGCAACCCGTCCTCCTGATCCCGATAACCATCCCGAAGTATTGGATTTGTTGAAACTTACTGCATGATATCCAATACTATCAAGTAAAATCCAGCTTTTTCCGTTGTCCCATGAAATATCAGTTCCCGATGGCCCTGTTGCAATAATCGTTTCTGATCCCGGGATAAAGGCAACCCCGGACCGATACCCCAATGGTTGGAATTCCTTTAAAAGAATCCATTGACCATTTTCTAAATAAGCTGCATTTTTTGATCGATCTTCAGGATTAAGGAAGTCTCCTCCAACCATTATACCCCGGCCATTTTTCGAAAATGCAAGTGAAAAAATACCTGCAGCTGCATTTTCAGAATTTTCAAGAGGGCTCATTTCATTTTTCCAGGATAATCCTCTGTCACCCGAATGTAAAATTCTTCCTGTTGTTGTACCAATCCAAAGATCATTGTCATAAATCACCATATTTGTACCACTGGCTGCAAAACCACCCTCATTTTCAAAAGCTTCAGGAGCACTTAAAAGCTGGCTCCATGATTCACCACCATCATTTGTATAAATCATAAAAAACCGGTCATCAAAAGCATCACTAAATGCTATTCCATTGAGTTCATCCCAAAAGTCAATCGCATCAAAAAATACTCTTTCATCCTCATTTTTATATTTTAAAGACCAGTTACTACCACCGCTAGTGGTTTTATAAATTACAGCAGGTATGCCTGCACTGATCATAATGGCACGGTCTTTATCAAATGCATAAATGTCACGGAAGTCTACTGAATCGAGAAGTGAACCATGCTCCCAGTTTTTGCCCCCATCTGTAGTCCGCATATACGTTCCATTGCTTCCACTTACCCACACGGTTTGATCATCCACTGCACATAAACCCCGCAAACTTTCATTTACAGGTGTCTTATAATGTGTTAGCGATAAAATACTTCTATCATCCCCGTTTTGACTGGAGCAAGAACCTAATAAGTAAGTAATAAAAAACAGTACTAAAATATTTTTTTTAGTCATCATATAAAAACTCATTGTATGCTGTTTGTAATTCAGAAAGCGCATGGTGGTCTCTGGTATCTTTTGCTAAAGTTATTCCTTTCTCATAAATTTCAATAGCCCTGTTTTTATTATCAAGTGCTAAATACACACGAGCTGCATGATAGTACGTACCCAGATATGTAGGATGGTTTGATAATAGTTCATCAAAATAAGCTTTTGACTTTAGAATGTCACTATTCATCCATTCGGTTGCAAGTGCATAAATTATAAAGGGATCATCAGGATCTTCCTGTTTGAATTTTTCTAGTTTTTTTACCCTTTCAATATTCATTTTGAACTATAATTTTCTCTATTATATTCTTTAATTTCGCTTCAACAAAATTTCCTAAAGGATAATTTAGATTTAATAGATTATGAAAATATTGGTTTGCATTACACACGTGCCTGATACAACTTCCAGAATAACATTTATTGATGGCGATACTAAGTTTGATACTTCTGGTGTTCAATATGTTATCGGGCCCTATGATGACTATGCACTGGCAAGGGCGGTAGAGTTGAAGGAGTCGGAAGGCGCTGTTGTAACGGCTCTGAATGTGGGAGGGGTTGAAGCGGAGCCTACAATTCGTAAAGCACTGGCCATTGGTGCAGATGATGCTATTAGAGTGAACGCTGACCCGGTGGATTCTTATTTTGTAGCACAACAAATTGCAAGTGTTGCGAAAGACGGAGCATATGATTTGATACTGATGGGAAGAGAGTCAAGCGATTTTAACAGTGGCGTAGTTCATGGTATGGTAGCAGAGATTTTGGGTATCCCTTCTGTTTCTCCAGTAATGAAACTTGATATTGATGGGGATCAGGTAAAGGTTTCAAGGGAAATTGAAGGAGGCAAGGAATTCGCAGAACTTTCCATGCCTTTTGTTGCCGGCTGCCAGGAACCAATTGCAGAATGGAAAATTCCAAATATGCGTGGAATAATGACTGCAAGGTCGAAACCTTTGAATGTTGTGGAGCCGGTGGAGTCCGACCATCCTTCTGTTTTGAAAAAATATGAGCTTCCTCCTCCTAAAGGAGAAATCAAGATGGTCGATTCCGACAATGTTTCAGAATTAGTGGACCTTCTGAAAAATGAAGCTAAAGTATTGTAAATAAGATAAAATAATAAAATAATAAATAATGTCAGTTTTAATATTTGTTGAACACGACGAGGGGAAAATAAAGAAATCTTCCAGGGAAGCAGTTTGTTTTGGTGCGGCTATGGATAGCAATGTGGTAGCATTGGTTGTTGGCACTATTGATCAGTCAGAACTTCAATCAATTGGTAAAAATGGAGCAGCTAAAGTTCTTCATGTAAATGACACTCGATTAGATTTTGGTGTAATTCAGGCATACTCCGATGTGATTTCCCAGGCTTTGGAAAAGGAAAATGCAGATATTCTTATACTGGCAAAAACCTCTATTTCTGATGCTGTGGCAGCACGAACTGCTATAAAAATCAAAGCATCTATTGCAAGTAATGTTACAGAAATTCCTGAAACAACTTCTGGATTTATGGTAAAAAGAAGTATTTATACCGGGAAAGCATTTGCCTGGGTTGAACTGAAAAATCAAAAGAAAATTATCGGGATAAGCAAAAATGCGGTTAATTTTAGTGAAGAAGGTGGAGAGGCTCAGATTGAATCATTTACTCCAACACTCTCGGATGAAGACTTTAAGGTCACCATTACGGGTAAGGACAAAGCAAGTGGTATGGTATTGCTTCCCGAAGCAGAAATTGTTGTGTCGGGGGGAAGAGGATTAAAAGGACCGGAAAATTGGGGTATGATTGAAGATCTTGCGGCATCATTAGGAGCAGCTACCGGGTGTAGTAAGCCGGTTTCAGATCTTGAATGGAGGCCGCATCATGAACATGTTGGACAAACAGGAGTAAAGGTGGCTCCAAATTTATATATTGCAGTGGGTATATCCGGGGCAATTCAACATCTTGCAGGAGTCAATTCAAGCAAGATAATCGTAGTCATAAACAAGGATGCAGATGCACCATTTTTTAAAGCAGCTGATTATGGTATTGTAGGGGATGCATTCGAAGTAGTGCCCAAACTAATAGAGGCTGTTAAAGCATTAGGATAAGACGGGAAATGGATAAAATAAAACTGGAAATACTTGGGCTTTCTTCAAGCCAATCGCAAACAGGTTCTTTTGCACTGGTATTAGGCGAGAAGAATGGCAAAAGAAGGCTTCCAATTATAATTGGGATGTTTGAGGCACAGGCAATTGCCATTCAAATTGAGAATATTGTACCTAACCGACCAATGACGCATGATCTTTTTAAATCTTTTGCAGGTGAGTTCAAATACCATGTAAAAGAAATTGTTATATCGGATTTAAAGGATGGCGTATTTTTTGCCAAAATTGTTTGTGAGAGTGAAGACAAGGTATCGAAAGTTGATGCACGTCCATCGGATGCCATTGCAATAGGATTGCGATTTAATGCACCAATATTTACCTACGAAAAAATATTATTGGAGGCTGGCATTGAGTTTAGTGGTGAAGAAGATAATGATTTTGGTGAGGTAAAGTCCGAACTGGTTACAGATAAACCGAGCTCAAAAAAAACCAGCTCAATCCAGGATGAATCCACTGATAAGTTAAATGAATTGCTAAAAAAAGCAATTGATAAGGAAGACTACGAGCAGGCAGCAAAAATTCGTGATGAATTGGGTAAGAGGAATTGATACAGTATTCAGTTTTGAATTTTGCTTGTTTTCCATCAAAGTCGTTACTGATAGTTTACTAATATTTCTCAAGCCTCCATTTTAGATTCTTAATCTTAACACAAAGTAATTATCCAAGGATCATTCCTACCATTGTGGCTGAAAACAATGAGGCGATGGTACCTCCCAACAATGCCCTTAATCCGTATTGGGAAAGTAAAATTCGTTTGTTTGGGGCCAGCGAACCAATGCCGCCAATTTGTATACCAATAGAAGCGAAATTCGCGAATCCACAAAGCATATAGGTTGCCATTATAATTGATTTGGTATCATAAAACGCACCTGCTGCTTTGTATTCCGATAGGCTTACATATCCGATAAACTCTGTCAGGATTATTTTTTGACCCAATAAACTACCAACAAGTGCAATATCAGGAGTAGCAACACCTATCAGCCACATGACAGGCGCAAATAAATAGCCAAGCATAAACTGCAAGCTCAGTTGTGAATATTTGCTTCCGGAGAAAGTATAAACATATTCATTAAGGGATGTCAAATCGCCTATTTTTATTAAAATGTAATTGAACATGGCAATAAATGCTATAAAGACAAGTAACATGGCAGCAACGTTTACAGCTAGTTTCAAGCCTTGAGTAGTACCGTTGGAAATAGCATCCAGGACATTACTACCTACTTTATCTTTAGTAATTTCAATTGATTTGTCAATAGCTTCTTCCTGGGGAACCAGTATTTTACTTGCTACTACAGCTCCCGGGGCCGCCATTATTGAAGCCGCCAGGAGGTGTTTTGCAAAAAGCAACCGCTGTACAGGGTCATCACCTCCTAAAAAACTGATGTATGCTGCAAGTACGCCACCGGCAAGCGTAGCCATGCCACCAATCATTACCAGCAAAATTTCTGACTTGTTCATTGATGGCAGATATTCTTTGATCATAAGTGGAGATTCTGTCTGACCCAAAAAAATGTTCCCAGCTACTGATAAACTTTCGGCACCCGAAAGTTTAAGGGCCTTGCTCAACAACCATGCAAGCCCGGAAACTACCTTCTGGATGATACCCAAATAAAATAAAAGACTCGTCAGGGCCGAGAAAAATATTATAGTTGGTAAAACCTGGAAAGCAAAAATGAAACCATATGTTTCAGTGTCCAGAAACCCTTCAAATAAAAATGTAGTTCCTGCTTTAGTAAAGTCAAGAATCCTGACAAAAACTTTCCCGAGAATTTCGAATATCACCCTGATGAAAGGAACTTTTAGAATTCCGATTGCCAATAAAAGTTGGATTGAAAGACCTCCGGCAACCACCTGCCAGTTAATAGCCTTTCTGTTTGTACTGAAAATAAAAGCGATGAAGACAAGGACACCCAATCCCAGAAAGCCACGAATAATTGTAACAAACAAACTATTCCCTGACTCATATTTATCTGGAATTACATTACCTAGTTGCTTGTTTTCAAATTCCGATTGTGGTATTTCAGGAAAAGCATATTCAGAATTATCGGCTCTAAATAAGCCAATCTTCGCAACCTCAAGCGAATTGTAATCTGCTGAGTTCGCATTTGATG
>CAZONK010000009.1:0-31660 GCA_964581095.1 uncultured Roseivirgaceae bacterium | reverse complement strand
TAATCTGACGAAGTTAACCCTGACATTAATAATTGACAATCAAGTGATTTCAATTATTTATCGTCATTAGTTATGACAAAGTCATGAATAATTCGGGTTAATTTGGGGAATGCAGCCTATAGCAATTCATCAATGATTCGGTCCACTGTCATACCTTCTGCTTCGGCTTTAAAGTTCCGCACAATCCGGTGACGCAACGTTGGATGGGCAATGGCCTTGATGTCTTCAATGTCCGGGGAATATTTACCATTAATGATTGCATTGCACTTGGCCCCAAGGACGAGAAACTGTGACGCCCGTGGACCAGCACCCCACTCAAGAAAATCATTGGCGATCTTTACAGATCTATCTGTATTTGGGCGTGTTGTTTGCACCAGGTTCACAGCATATTCCACTACATTATCGGCTATAGGTACCTGACGCACCAAATGTTGAAATTTAATAATTTCATCACCCGTCATTATTCGGTTTACTTCCTGAATATTATCTGTTGTCGTTTTTTTAACAATATCAACTTCATGATCGTAAGATGGATAGTCTAAGTATATATTAAACATAAACCGATCCAGCTGTGCTTCAGGTAACGGATAGGTACCTTCCTGCTCAATAGGATTCTGTGTAGCCAGTACATAAAATGGCATTTCCAGGTCATAATGTTTGCCGGCAATTGTAATACCATATTCCTGCATTGATTCAAGCAATGCAGCCTGTGTTTTTGGTGGCGTCCTGTTGATTTCATCGGCAAGGATGATATTTGCAAAAACCGGCCCTTTTACAAATTTAAAATTTCGTTCTTTGTCCATGGTCTCTGCTCCAAGGATATCAGAAGGCATCAGGTCAGGTGTAAACTGTATCCTGTTAAATTTCAGTTCTAATGCTGATGCAATGGTTTGAATGAGGAGCGTCTTGGCAAGGCCCGGGACACCAACAAGCAGGCAATGGCCCTGGCAGAATATTGAAGTTAACAGAAGTCTTACAGTTTCTTTCTGGCCTATGATTACCTTCCCTATTTCAGATGTCAGTTTCTCATAGGCCCTGGCAAGGCCGTCGGCAGCTTCCACTTCGGATTTGTATTCGCTCATTTAAAGGTGGTTTATTATGCAATGCTAATATTAACTTATTTTCTGCCCAGAATGTTGCAAGATTGATATTCTTCATCAACCAGGATAAAAAAGTTGTACTTTGATTGTTCGAACCAGTCTTTTTCTGTTTTAACTCTTTTCTCATTGAGTGCCGCAGATTGTATTTTCAACCAGTCGTCAGTTAAATTAGCTTTGTGGGGTTTAAATTTTGCTTTGTAGTAAACGAGTCGGACAGCTACTTTTCCATCAGGTTGCCTGAATTCAACAGGCTTGCTTATAGTCCCCAGTTTCATAGTATCAAGCGAAAAATAAATCCCCGGATCCAACTGGTCTGTTGGGATTTGGTCAGACCCCGATGCATCGGTAAAGTAACCGCCGTTTTGACCTGTAAGCTTTTCATCGGATAACTCTTTCGCAAGTTTTTCAAAAGGGATACTATCAATCAAGACCAGGTTCCGGATGCTGTCCAGTTCTTCTCTAGAAAGTTCGATATCTAATGGCTGAATTTTCGGTATAATGAGTATATGTCGTACCCGATATTCATTACCTCTACGTTCTATAAGCTGAATTAAATGAAACCCAAAATCTGTTTCTACAGGATCTGATAACTCACCAGGTTTTAATTTAAATGCAACAGCTTCGAATTCCGGCACAAATTCTCCTCTACGGATGAAATTTGCATATTCTCCACCGTTTGATGCTGAACCGGGGTCTTGTGAATATTTTTTTGCCAGTACAGCAAAGCTCTCACCATTAAGTATCTGCCCTTTTAAACCCAGCAAAAATGATTCTGTTTCTTTTTTCTGTTGTTCACTTACTTCAGGAATTTTCACAATTTGTCCAACGGTAACTTCTTCAGAAAAGTAGGGGAGGCTGTCTTTTGGAATACGATGGAAAAACTTACGAATTTCTGATGGAGTCACTGTAGTTTCCGAGGTAATATTATCCCTCATTCTGTTTACGGTCATTTGTTCGGTCAGTTCATCGCGAATTTCTTCCTGTATTTGCTCCATTGGTTTCCCATAATATTCTTCCAGTTCTGATTCGTTACCACCAAACTGACTTATAAAATACGCCATTCTCTGATCGAGTTCCATGCTTACTTCTACATCAAGAACAATAACAGAATCTAATTCAGCCTGTGCCAAAAGCATTTTCTGAGTGACCAGTGACTCCAGAATCATACATTTATCAACATTATCCTGGTCCCTGGCTGTGGCATCCAGAAATGTTTTTTCAACATCTGATTTTAGTACCGCGTAATCATCAACTTTAGCCACTATTTTGTCAATAATCATTCTCTCCGGAGGATTGGTAGCCTGGCAAAAGGCAGGTTGTCCAATGCCGGCAACTATTATCAACACCAAAAGGCTAATTATATATTTCAAATTCTTCATTACTCTTCGCTCGCTCATAAATGTCCTCTTCCAAACTTTGTGCAAGTTCAACTTTGCGCTTGTTTATTATAATGTTTCTAATCTGATCGCGTACCACTTCCAACGGTGAAATGTCATTCGATATTTTATATTCATTTATTTTCAAAAAATAAAGAGACTGATCATCGCTGTATTCTGTGTAATTCGTTTTACTAAGGAAGTCCACTTTATTTGGTAATTCTGCAAGTGGTGTATTCTTAATTAAATCATCAAAACGTATCCATACAGAATCCTGAAGTGAATACAAGGTTGCAAAGGTAAGGCAATACTCTTTTAACTCATCAATTTCTTCAGGTTTGGATGATTTGATTAGTTTTTGGATCTGGTTTATTTTAGGGGCTTCCTTAGGTACCTTTACTATTTTACCCCTGATGATATTTTGACGCAAAGGGAAATTATCCAGATTCTTTTCATAATAAGCTCCAATTTCCTCATCTGTTATCTCTTTTATAAGGTTTTTGTTGATGTAGTACGATCGATATTCGTATCCAAGAAGGCTGTAACGATAGTCTAGTATTTTTCTTTCAATTTCTGCCTCATCAATATCTATTTTGGTACTCGCTTCATCAATTATCAACTGTTTTCGTATCCAAAGATTTATATACATTTCTGCGCGGCTTGCACTGTCTTCTGAGCTGGTCCCTTTTGCTACAAGGCCTATCAGGTCCCGGGTATAAAGATAGTTGTTATGCACGCGGGCTACCGGAACTGCGGCAACCGTATTTTCATCTTCTAAAGACTGTTTCATTTTCAGAAAATCACATCCTGAAAGAAAAATGAAAACCAGTAATAAATATGTTGTTTTTCTACCTGACAAACCTGCGATATATTTTCTTCAATTCTTTTTTGTTTATTACTACTGGGTACTTCCCTCTTAAATTATTTAACCAGTTATTCTCAATAAATTCCTGATAATCAGAAATCACACTGCCCCTTATATTCTCAAATTCAGGATCGTAAACAGGGTCATATTCCCATACAACCAAAACCATATTTATTCCCTCATCCCCTGTTAATTTATATATTCCTTTGGGGCGGAATACATCATTTTCCAGGTTGTCATCTTTTTGAAATGTTCCCGATTTCACAATAGTCATTTCAGGGAAATTTTTCCTGATCTCTTTTTCTGCAATACCTGGCAGCGAAGTAGAATCGTTGAAAATAGTCTGAATAATCCTGTTGAATTTTGTACTATCAATTTCATTTGGGTATTCAAAAATACTAATGGTTACGCTTTCCTGCGTTTGATATTGATTGAAATTTTTTTGGTAATAGGCTTTCAATCCAATTGAATCGTTTGATGTGGCTGACCACACAACATCTTCCATTACATTAAACAACAAAATGCCTTCCCTGTATTCATTAAGAAGATGTTTATATTCAGGATATTTTAGTTCAAGGTGCGCTTTTTCATAGTCGAGTAATGATATTTTCATAAAATCATCATATAAAACTTTCATTGTCTGTTTTGGAGACTTTTCAGTTAGTGAATGTTTAACGAAATAGTTAAGTTTTTCAATTGTATAAACAGAATCTGATAACAGAAACAATGTATCGGTTGGTTGTGGATTGGAAAGGGAATACTGCCAATCAAATCCATTGTATATTGTATTAATTGAATCCAGGAGAGCATCAACTACAAGCGTGTTTTCATAAAAACCATTCTCATCTTTCAGTCTTAATATTAGTACCTTTTCGCTTTTATTTGACCTTGTATCCCTTGCAACACGTCGTTCAATTGAAGGCTTTAACTCATCAAAAGTTTTAATTGGCTGAATATTTTCCAATCGTAGTATATGCCACCCGTAAGGGCTCATAACAGGATCACTCACAGAACCAACAGAATCAAGACTAAATGCAGTTTCTGCTATTTCAGTGATCATTTCACCAACACCAAACTGAGACAAAAGACCTCTATTTTTACTTGAATTTCTATCTTCAGAATAAGTTTGTACTAATTCATTCCAATTGTATTTTCCTTTTGCAAGATCATGAAGTTCAAATATCTTATTTTGAATTTTTATAGAATCATCATGGCCCATATCCTTATCAAAGCGTAGCATCAAATGACTCACCTGCACTTTCCCGTGAGCAGGTCTGCGGTCATGTACTTTTAGAATATGAAATCCGAAACGGGTACGAATTATATTTGATATACTATCTACAGGGGTATTGTAAGCAGCGGTTTCAAAGGGATATACCATTTGGAATGAAGTAAAATATCCTAATCGTCCTTTTGTTTTCTGAACACCAGGTTCCTCAGAATATTTCACTGCCAATTCTGAAAAATCCACTCCCTTTAAGGCAAGATCCCGAACTTCCGTAATCTTTTTGTAACCAACCATTGAATCTTCAGCAGAGGAATTTAAAGGTTGATTTACCAAAATATGCGAGACATCCACCTCCCAATTCATTCGGTCATAAGCCTCCATTACTAACGAATCTGTTATACCTTTTTCAGTCAGGTATGGATCCATAAGTTGCAATTGATAAGTATTTAACTCTTTGATGTATTCCTTCAAGGTGTCCATGCCAAGATGTCGGGCTTCGGTCACCTTCAATTTAAAATTAAGATACAAATTGAGGTAGTCGTCGATATCTTGTTTTACCAGGTTATCAGAACGATTGTTTTTAGAAAAAGTATAGATAAATTCATCTACATAAGTTGGAGAATCATTGATTGTAAACAGTACTTTTTTCTGGGCGAATGTGTTATGGCAAGTAAATAATAAGAATCCCCACGCAATGATCAGTCTAACCTTCATACCAACTTCTAATATTTTTGCAAAATTAACCAAACAGAGTGTTAAAGAGAATAAAATCAGATTAGAACCAAATCAGATTGATTTATATAATCTGCAGATGTTGGTTCCATTTGAAGAGAAAATTTCAATTTTGTCCATAATTTTTTTAACCAACAGGATGCCAACACCACCTTTGCGTTTTGACCGGATAATTTCATCCAGTTCGGGGCCGGTATATGCATTTATGTCAAAAGAAGTCTGACCCTTATGTATAATTTCAAATATTAGATTGTGTTCTTTCCATTCAACATTTAACTCAATTTTCTCATCAGAGTTGCATTCTGAGTGGATAATGATATTTGCACATACTTCATCCACAGCCAAAACAATTGCATTCTGGTCAGTTTCATTGAGGCCTACCTCTCCTAATACTTCATTCAGAAAGCTTCGGGCTTCCTTTAGATGACACGTACTACAAGGTATATGAAATGAGCGCTTCACTTATAAATTATTCTTTCTGTGTTGTTAGTTCTTTTTTAGCCTCCTCAGCATTAGTCTTTATATTAATGAGTTGATCAAGGCCAAGCATCTTAAACACATTAAAGACTTTCTCATTGAGTCCAAAGATCACAAGTGCAATATTTTCTTTTTCAAAATCTTTGATGTAAGACATAAATACCCCTAGCCCTGCAGAAGAAATGTAATGCATTTCTTCTGCATCAATCATTATTTTCTTATGTCCCTGGCTTTTGACTTCGTTGATGGCGTTGTCAAGATTAATGGAAGAACTGGCATCCACTTCTCCCTTTACCTTTAGTATTACCAGGTTGTCGTCTACTTCAGTTGTTATATAAACCATATTTATTTGAACTTTATAATCACTAATGTATAATCATCATTTATGTCTTTGTCTCCTGCAAATGCATACAATTCTTTAATAATTGAACTGCTAATTTCTTCGGGATTTTTATTACTGTTTTTTTCCAGTAACAGCAGGAGTTGATCATATCCAAATTCTTCTTTTTTGAAATTTTTTGCTTCTGTAATCCCATCGGTATACAGTACCATTATATCACCGGTTTCATACGATATGGTAGATTCTTCCAGGTAATTTGGATAATTTTTATCCCGTAAAATTCCTAATCCCAGGCCTTTATTTTCAAAATACTCGGCTTTCCCTTTTTTATGGCGATAATAAAGTGTCGGGCAATGTCCTGCACGAGCAAATTCTACACTCCTTTTAGTCTTGTCTATAGTAAAATACGATGCAGTGATGAAGGAGGTTTTCTCAAGACAGTTACTCAATGCTATATTGGCATAACTTAAAAAATCAATCGGAGTTAATTTTAATTGGCTTAAACTATGGAAAACACCCTTCATTTGTGACATATTAAATGCCGCCGATGTACCTTTTCCAGAAACATCACCTATCATCAATGCAATTTTGTTTTCATCAATTTTGTAGGAATCATAATAATCACCGCCAACTTCGTCTGCTGCCCGGGAAAAAGCTATTATATCAAAATCTTCGTTTGAGTCCAGTAGATTTGGAAGTAAGCTGTTCTGAACTTTTTTAGCGATTTTCAGTTCTTCCTGGTAGCGTTCATTTTCAAGGGCTGAGGTAAGCAACCTGAAATTCTCAATTGAGATACCTGCCTGGTTTACAAACGTGTGCGTGATTTCTGCCATTTCCTTATTAAACCCTTCCGACACATCTCTCAATAAAATAAGGGCCCCAATGGTATTATCCTGTACAGTAAGTGGGAAAACCAGGATAGACTTGTAACTACTATGTTTCAGCGAACTGAGGAATTTACTGTAGTTCATGGCCCTATCTGTAGAATTAAAGTCAAATACACCTCGAATTTTATTGTCTTTAAGGATTCCTTTGATTTCAGTAATTTCAGAATCTTCAATTCCGTATTTGAAATAAACGAGGTTTTCCTGATATGGGGAATATTTTACACCCTTTTCTTCAAGTTCAGCGTTAGACTGGCCATTAAAACTTATTTCGATCCATCCAGCATCAGCAAAAACTGTACTTACCGCACTGTCTAGTAATATTTCATAAACTTTATCTTCGCTCTTTTCAGTTTGAATGGATTGGCTTAACCGTTGATAATTGACAACTTCTCCCAACTTTTGCTCAAAAACTGAGGAGGTGGGCAGGTTAAAAAGTATTACCAGCACGGATAACAGTGCATAAACGAAAATGAAGATGAACATTGCACTCAGTAAAATGGTATTGTGGTGCAGTACAAAGATGTTCTGGTATTCTTCAAACCCTGTAATATTGATGTAGAAGTAACCCAGGTAAAGAAGAAAAAGAAGCAATAGTAAGATACTCTTCCATTTTTGTTTAAAATTCAGGTAGGCCACCCACTTCATATTCACGGAAAGAATAATTCCCAAAAGGACTAAAGCAATGAGGGTTATACTATAGACTGCATTCAAAATAGAACCAGGCAAAAAGGCAAATATGATTGTGAAAAACAATCCATATTCAAATATTTGCCATCCCCGCATCAGTAGTTTAGATTTCTGATATAATATCAGCCTTTTCCAAACCAAAAATGTGGAAATAACAAATGCAGAGAGCAATCCAATGTTGATAAGATAAAACATGTTTAGAACAAATGGATTTTGTCCCAATGTGCCAATTATCAGGTCAACTGATTTAAGTGAAAGTGAAAATATTGTTGTGAGCAGACCGGTAACGAATACCCTCCAGAGAAGATCTACAAAATTTACACTTTCAGCCTTTTCAATTCGGTATTTGAAAAAGAAAAAAAGAGATATAAAATAAAAGCTCCTGAGTACAAAAGGGATTTCATCTGCAAAGCCGCTGGTGATCTGGTTTGATTTGCTAAATAAAAGCGTAAGATCAGCAAATACCAATGCCAACCAGCTTAGAATGGCCAATGTTAGTGATATTCTTGATATTGCTTTGCCCGATGCCATGAAAGAGAATCCGCTAAAAGATACGAATATTCAGAGGTAAAGTTGAAAAATATTTTATTTTGAAATGAAAAACCTAATCAATTCTAAATCGTTGTGGAACCAAAATAGCATTCCTGTACACTTTTTTAATGGATTCAAAGTCTCTTTGTGCTTCCAGGCGGTGATAGTATTTCCCAACTTTTACTTTATAATTTGGTAAGTCATATGAAAGTGTTGGGCGTGATCCATACAAAATAGAATAAACTTGGGTTTTAATATCGTTGGCAAGCTTCCGGTTATTACCTGTGTAGACTTGAATAGTATATCCCTGGATAAATTTTTTGTTCTGGTTATTAACGGAGACACTATCCAGTAAGCTATCGAGTTTGTAGGTAATATCACCTGCAATAATTGTATCCTCCAAATTCACAATGGAGTCTTCACCTGAAGATATTTCCGGTGGAATTTCGTTAATTACGGGAGGACGAAAAACTGTTAGATCTTCCGTATATTTTTCAGAAGTAGTAGTAGTAGATTTTGAAGTAGTTGCACAACCATTAATTAGGAATCCTGAAAAAAGGGAAACAACGATGAGATAACCAAAATAATGATATGTTCGCTTACTTTCCCTATGCATCGAGTATCACACATTTATTGGTTCTTACATCTTCCTCAACGGTTTTGAATTTAACATCTTTTAGCACCTTCCCATCGGTGTATTGAACAGTAACACGTTGATTTCTACCAACAATTTTTGCAGATTTAATTGGCGCAGCTTTTTGTACAGGAGGCCTGTTTTGCTGAGCTTTTCCTCCCTCCAGTAAAGATCTGCTTTCTTCCTTGCTTTCAGATAGCTTTTGACGTCTTTGCTGGCGTGCTTCAGCAACTTCATCGGGTTCTTGTACAGGTATCTCTGCTTTCATAAGGAATGAAGAAGTATCTTCATTCACTTTAGCTACAAATTGCTTGAATAGTTCGAAAGCTTCAAATTTATAGATTAATAAAGGGTCTTTCTGCTCATAAACCGCGTTTTGCACAGATTGTTTAAGATCATCCATTTCCCTCAAATGTTCTTTCCAAATCTGGTCGATGATAGCGAGGGTTATCATTTTTTCCATCGATTTGATTAATTCCCTTCCATCAGTTTCAACGCATTTTTCAAGGTTAGCAGCAACACCGATTTGTTTTTTCCCATCAGAAAATGGCACCAGAATATTTTCTACCGTAGCTCCCCTTGTTTTATGAATATCTTTCAGAATCGGCATTGCTTTTTCTGAAATCCGCCCATTTTTTCCTTTATAATAATCAATTGTTTCGTTATAAAGGGATTCTGTTAATTCTTCTGAAGAAATCGAATTAAATGTGTCGCGATCAATGGTATAATCATAGCCAAGTACACTAAAAATATTGAGTTTGAATGCATCATAATCCTGCATTTCCTTTCCTGTGAGAGCCATATCTTCACTGGTATCCCACAGCATGTTCATAATATCCAGTTGAAGACGCTCTCCATACAGTGCATGTTTTCTTCTTTTATAGATCACTTCACGCTGCGAATTCATTACATCATCGTACTCCAGCAATCGCTTTCTTATCCCAAAATTATTTTCTTCCACTTTCGTTTGAGCACGTTCAATGGACTTGGTCACCATCGAGTGCTGTATTACTTCACCTTCCTGGAGGCCTAATTTATCCATCACCCTTGCTATTCTTTCTGGCATAAACAAACGCATCAGATTATCCTCAAGAGATACAAAAAACGCTGATGATCCCGGGTCTCCCTGGCGACCCGACCTACCCCTTAGCTGCCGGTCAACACGCCTCGATTCATGCCTTTCAGTACCTATTATTGCAAGACCGCCCGCTTCCTTGGATTCTTTGGTGAGCTTTATATCCGTACCCCTACCCGCCATGTTAGTAGCGATGGTAACGGTACCGGGTTCTCCTGCATGGGCAATTACATCAGCTTCTCGTTGATGCTGTTTGGCATTCAGTACCTGGTGATCAATTTTTTTCATGTGAAGCATCCGGCTTAGTAGCTCCGATATTTCTACACTCGTAGTACCAACAAGCGTAGGGCGGCCTTGCTTACGCATTTCAATAATCTCATCAACGACCGAATTAAATTTTTCCCGAATGGTTTTAAATACTTTATCATTTTCGTCATCCCTTGTTATTGGCCTGTTGGTAGGAATTACAACCACGTCAAGCTTATAAATTTCCCAGAATTCACCCGCTTCTGTTTCAGCAGTACCGGTCATACCACAGAGCTTATGATACATCCTGAAGTAATTCTGAAGGGTTATGGTAGCATAGGTTTGGGTGGCATCCTCCACCTTTACATTTTCCTTTGCTTCTATTGCCTGGTGCAATCCGTCCGAATACCTGCGACCATCCATTACACGGCCTGTTTGTTCATCAACGATTTTCACCTTATCATCATCGATGATATATTCAGTATCCAATTCAAATAAGCAGTAGGCTTTTAATAATTGATTGATACTGTGAATGCGTTGGGCTTTCACTGAATAGTCGCTTATAACCTCTTCTTTCTTTTTTAGTTTTTCTTCTTCCGATAAGGATTCATCTTTCTCAAGCTTGGCAACTTCACCTCCGATATCCGGCAGGATAAAAAATGATTTATCCTCGCCTTCGTCGGTGATGAGATCAATACCCTTATCCGTCAGATCAATACTGTTGTGTTTTTCATCGATTGTAAAATAGAGTGGTTCATCCGCTTCGGGCATCAATTTTTGATTGTCCTGCAGGTAGAAGTTTTCTGTCTTTTGTAGTACCTGACGTATTCCGGTTTCACTTAAGAACTTAATCAAAGGTTTATGCTTGGGTAATCCCCTGTAAATCCTGAACAATGATAAACCCCCTTCATTGTCTTTGTCATCTTCGTTATTCAAATGTTTTTTTGCATCATTCAAATATCCCGTAACGAGTTTTTTCTGTGCGTCAACAAGTTTTTGAATACGTGGTTTCAATTCATGAAATTCATGTTCATCGCCTTTTGGAATAGGTCCTGAAATAATCAGTGGTGTTCTTGCTTCATCAATTAAAACGGAGTCAACTTCATCTACCATTGCATAATGATGTGGCCTTTGTACGAGCTCCTTTGGGTCCCGGGCCATATTATCGCGTAGATAATCAAAACCAAATTCATTATTTGTGCCGTAGGTTACGTCGGCATTGTATGCTGCAATTCTTTCTTCAGAATGTGGTTCATATTTATCTATACAATCTACACTAAGTCCATGAAATTCAAAAATTGGCGCCATCCATTCTGAATCACGTGTTGCGAGGTAAGTATTTACGGTAATTATATGAACCCCTCTTTTTGCGAGTCCATTGAGAAATGCAGGCAAAGTAGCAACAAGTGTTTTTCCTTCCCCTGTTGACATTTCAGCAATCATTCCTTTGTGCAATACAATGCCACCAATGAGCTGGACATCGTAATGTACCATGTCCCAGGTTATCTCGTTTGCAGCTGCAATCCATTTATTTTTCCAGATTGCCTTGTCTCCGGAAATATCAACATTGCCATGTTTGGCAGCATACTGGTGATCATGCATCGTAGCATTAACTTCCAGCTGCTCGTTTTCTTTAAATCTTCTTGTTGTTTCCTTTACAATGGCAAACGTTTCTGGTAGTACTTCCAGCAATACAGCCTCAAGCTCTTCATTCCTTTTTTCTTCAAGGTTATCAATTTGATTAAAAGTCTCTTCTTTTTCATTGATATCCATATCAGGATCATCCTCTACCTTTTGGTGTAGTGCCGCAATCTGGTCATCAATGCTTTGCAGGTGTTTGTCAATTTTGGATTTAACCTGGGCTGTTTTTTCTCTTAGTTCATCATTAGAAATATTCTTGAAAGTTTCAAATATGATGTTCGTTTGATCAACATAAGGTTGTACTGCCTTTATGTCTTTTTCTGATTTGGTACCAAAAATTTTAGTTATCCCTTTAGTAAGAAGATTCAGCATGTTGTTGTAAATAAATAATGTGCAAATTTAGTGGGTTTTGAGCTAACTAGCGACAAGACAGTCCTTCAATCAAATGGAAATTACTCCATCAAAAACTTTCTCTACGGATCCGGAAAGGAATATATCATTTATTCGATCTTTTCCCTCTTTTTTAAAATCTACCTTCAGGGTTCCACCAGGAGTCTCAACCTTTACGTTATACGTATCATTTTCCAATCCGTAAACGATTGCCGAGGCTGTTACACCTGTTCCACACGAAAGTGTTTCAGCTTCTACACCCCGTTCAAAAGTTCTCACAAATAACTCACCTTTGTTTATTTCCTGGATGAAATTAACGTTTGTACCACCATCACCAAATAAATCTGTTCGTTGGCGATACGGTTTTCCTGATTCAATTATATCCATTTCTTGAATATCCTGAACGGAAACTATGAAATGGGGAGAACCCGTATTGATGAAACTTCCATTTTCAATTACCTCTGGTTTACTACAGTCGGCCATTTTAACCTTGACTATTTGGTCTTCAATTTCCGCTGAGTGCATTCCATCAGAAGCGTTGAATGTTGCTATACGATCAATTATTCCGAGTTCATGGGCAAAGTGAACAACACAACGACTGCCATTGCCACAAAAACTGGTAGAACCATCGGGATTGTAAAAGCGCATTTCAAAATCAAATGTTTGTGTGTTATCAAGTAGTATCAGGCCATCTGATCCAATACCGAATTTGCGGTCACATAATAAAGTGACTTGAGCATTTGTGAATGTAATAGGATCTACCCTGTTATCAACAAGGATGAAATCATTCCCTGTTCCCTGGTACTTTGAAAATCGAATGGTCATTTTCGGAAATCAGATGGATCTATTTATCCAAATCCTCATAGTCGACGTACTCGCCACCTTTAAAGTTACCTTTTTTAGGTGGGTCTTTTTTTGGATTATAATCAACATGTACGTTGCTACCCCTATGGCTTCGTTGATGTCCTTGTTGAAACGATCCGGGCCTGTTCATTGACGCTCCACCAAGAAGAAAACGAATGACCGAACCAACGATCCTAAATAAGAATATGGAAAGTAATATGAATGCAATTATTCGAAGCATTGTGCAAAGTTAATACATTTTAGCGGCTTAGATAAAGATTACGTTCAGAATAGATTTTCATAAAGTAATCATCCATCAGGTCATCAATAAAATAAATTGACTCTCCTGTTGATTTCATTTCAGGACCAAGTTCCTTATTAACATTTGGGAATTTTTCAAATGAAAATACAGGTTCTTTGATAGCATATCCATGTTTGTTGGGTTTGAAATCAAAATCTTTTACCTTTTTTTCTCCCAGCATTACTTTGGTAGCATAGTTTACATAAGGTTCTTGGTAAGCCTTACAAATAAATGGTACTGTTCTTGATGCACGTGGGTTTGCTTCAATTACATACACCTTATCATTTTTGATTGCATATTGGATATTGATCAATCCAACAGTTTTTAATGCAAGGGCAATTTTATTAGTGTATTGTTCAATCTGACGTATCACAAAATCACCAAGATTGTAAGGTGGTAGTACAGCATACGAATCACCCGAATGGATACCTGCTGGTTCAATGTGCTGCATAATTCCAATAATATATACATCTTCACCGTCACAAATTGCATCGGCTTCGGCTTCAATAGCTCCATCAAGAAAATTGTCTAGCAATACATGGTTGCCTGGAAAATCATTGAATAAATCAACAACATGCTCTTCTAACTCCTTCTCATTGATTACAATCTTCATGCTTTGACCCCCCAATACATAGGATGGACGTACCAAAAGTGGAAATCCAATGTCGCGGGAAATATCTATGGCTTCTTCCGCATCACGAATAACTCCAAATTCAGGATAAGGAATATTATTTTCTTTCAAAAGATTAGAAAAGGAGCCCCTGTCTTCAGCCAGGTCAAGCGCTTCCCATGTGGTTCCAAGTATTTTTATCCCGTAGCGCTCTAATTTTTCTGCAAGTTTTAATGCTGTTTGGCCACCAAGTTGTACAATTACCCCCTCGGGTTGTTCGTGTTCAATTATATTATAGATATGCTCCCAGAATACGGGTTCAAAATATAATTTATCAGCAACATCAAAATCTGTTGAGACCGTTTCAGGGTTACAATTGATCATTATTGTTTCGTATCCCATTTCTTTGGCTGCGAGCACACCATGGACGCAACAGTAATCAAATTCGATACCCTGCCCGATCCTGTTAGGCCCTGATCCAAGAACGATTACTTTCTTTTTATCAGACCTAATACTTTCGTTCTCACGATCAAAAGTAGAATAATAATAAGGTGTTTTAGCTTCGAATTCCGCGGCACAGGTATCTACAAGTTTGTAAACGCGGTTGAGTCCGAATTCTTTCCGCTTCTTATAAACTTCTGATTCCAGGCATCTGATCAGGTGTCCTATCTGGCGATCGGCATATCCTTTTTCTTTGGCAATTCTCAATATTTCCGAAGGAATTGTTTCAATTGTAAATTTTCCAATTTCCTCTTCAAAATGAATAAGATCTTCAATTTGATTTAAAAACCACTTGTCAATCTTTGTAAGGTTTTGGATCGTTTTAAATGAAATCCCGAGCTTAAAAGCATCATAAATGTGGAACAGACGGTTCCAGCTTGGGTTTTCAAGGCTATGTAATATTTTTTTCTGATCTGTTAATTCCCGGCCATCGGCGCCCAATCCGTTCCGTTTTATTTCCAAAGATTGACATGCTTTTTGCAATGCTTCCTGAAAATTCCTGCCGATACCCATTACTTCTCCAACGGACTTCATTTGAAGGCCAAGACTTCGATCTGAACCCTTGAATTTATCAAAATTCCATCGTGGGATTTTTACAATAACGTAATCAAGAGTAGGTTCAAAATAGGCGGTTGTAGTTTTCGTTATCTGGTTTTTGAGTTCATCAAGGTTGTAACCGATTGCAAGTTTTGCGGCTACTTTGGCTATGGGATATCCTGTTGCTTTTGATGCCAAAGCGGATGACCTGGAAACACGAGGGTTAATTTCTATCCCGATGATTTCATCAGTTTCGGGATGTGTTGCAAACTGCACGTTGCATCCTCCGGCAAATGATCCGATCCCGTTCATCATTTTCTTAGCCAGATCCCGCATTTCCTGGTAAACTGTATCTGGCAGGGTCATTGCCGGTGCAACTGTGATAGAGTCACCGGTATGGATCCCCATTGGATCAAAATTTTCGATTGAACATATAATAATGATATTGCCAAGATGATCACGCAACAATTCCAGTTCAAACTCTTTCCATCCCATGATACTCTGCTCTATGAGCACTTCATGAACAGGAGACATATGTAGCCCTCTGGAAAGTGCTTGTTCGAATTCCTCAGGGGAATTAACAAATCCACCCCCTGATCCTCCAAGGGTATATGATGGACGGATAACCAGGGGATACCCAATTTCCTGTGCAATTTCTTTCCCCTGCAAAAAGGAAGAGGCCGTTTTACCTCTACAAACATTTACACCCAGTTCACCCATTTTCAGCCTGAACTTTTCCCGGTCCTCGGTAGTGTCAATGGCAGCTATATCTACTCCGATTATTTTAACATCAAAAATCTCCCAAATCCCTGCTTTCTCACATTCAATTACAAGATTGAGTCCTGTCTGGCCACCTACTGTTGGGAGAACAGCATCGATTTCATGCTTTTTAAGGATTTCGATAATGGACTTTTTTGTGAGTGGCTTGAGATAGATATTGTCAGCAGTGACTTCATCAGTCATTATAGTTGCAGGATTGCTGTTAATCAACGTAACTTTTATGCCTTCTTCTCTCAATGACCTGGCAGCTTGTGAACCGGCATAATCAAACTCACAGGCTTGACCAATAATAATGGGGCCACTGCCGATTATCAGGACGGATTTTATACTCTTATCTCTTGGCATTCAAATAGGATAAATTGTTCTCGTTCAAATTAGCCCAAAGTTATACCAAATTGGTAAAAATGCACTACCTGCAGGTGATTGATTATAAAACAAATCGTGACCTGATAAATTAATGTAAATTCAATACTTGACCGATATGATTTATTATGGTTACAAGGCTGACCAATGTCATTTTTTGAGCCCTAATATCGGAGTAACTTCGAAGCCGAAATTTTGATGGCAATTCACGTGAGTTTAAAATATTAAGGGATATTAAAATGGGAAAGAAAAAATATTTAACGATAGATGGAAATGAAGCAACAGCCTATGTAGCATACAGGGTAAACGAGGTTTGTGCCATTTACCCGATCACACCTTCTTCAAGTATGGCTGAACTGGCAGATGAATGGTCGGCGAAAGGTATAAAAAATATCTGGGGTGATGTGCCTATTGTATATGAAATGCAAAGTGAAGGAGGAGCAGCTGGTGCGGTGCATGGTGCATTACAAACCGGAACACTTACCACTACATTTACTGCTTCCCAGGGGCTCCTGCTTATGGTTCCAAATATGTTTAAAATTGCAGGAGAGCTTACATCAACAGTATTTAATATCACTGCCAGGTCAGTTGCTACACATGCGTTATCAATTTTTGGTGACCATAGCGATGTAATGGCGACCCGTACTACCGGATTTGGAATGTTGAGTTCTTCAAATGTGCAGGAAGCGATGGACTTCGCGCTTATCGCCCAGGCAGCCACATTAAAGTCGAGGGTTCCGTTCATGCACTTTTTCGATGGGTTCCGTACTTCACATGAGGTATTGAAAGTGGAGGTGATCCCTGACGATGTGATGCGTGCGATGATTGATGACGAGTATGTAGCCCAGCATCGAAACCGTTCATTAAAACCAGAAAATCCGGTTATTCGGGGTACTGCACAAAACCCGGACGTATTTTTCCAGAATCGGGAATCAGGCAATAAATACTACCAGGCATGCCCGGGGATTGTTCAGGAATACATGGATCGATTTGCAAAATTAACCGGTCGGACGTATAGAATATTTGAGTACTATGGCGACCCCCAGGCTGAAAAGGTAGTGATTGCCATGGCCTCCGGTTGTGATACTATTCAGGATACAGTGGATTCATTGAACAAGGGCGGTGAAAAAACCGGGTTATTAAAAGTTCGACTTTACAGGCCATTTGATGGTAAGGCACTTATCGATGCTATTCCCAATACAGTGAAATCAATAGCTGTACTCGACAGGACCAAAGAAAACGGAGCGGAAGGAGAACCATTATATCTTGATGTAGTTCATGCATATGCTGAGAAAATGATGAACAATGGATCTTCTTCAATGCCACATATCGTGGGTGGAAGGTATGGTCTTTCATCCAAAGAATTTACCCCGGGAATGGTAAAGGGTGTGTTTGATAATCTGAAAGGGAAAGAATCTAAGAACCATTTCACGATTGGGATTAATGATGATGTTACTAATACCAGCCTTACTTATGATAAAAATTTTGATATCGAATCAGAAAAAACAATTAAAGCAATATTTTTTGGTTTAGGCTCCGATGGAACAGTAGGTGCAAATAAAAATACGATCAAGATTATTGGAGAAAACACAGAGAATTACGGACAGGGCTACTTTGTATATGACTCAAAAAAATCGGGTTCTACAACTATTTCTCATTTACGATTCGGACCTGATCCTATTCATGCCCCTTACCTGATAAGCAAAGCAGATTTTGTGGCTTGTCATCAAACAGTATTTCTCGAAAGAGTGGAGATGTTGCACCTGATTGGTGAGAATGGAACATTTCTAATCAATTCTCCAACGGATACTGATAAAGTCTGGGAGTCACTTCCAAAGAATGTTCAGGAAACCATTTTAGAGAAGAAGCTGAAAGTCTATACCATCGATGCACAGCAAGTTGCCGAAACTAGTGGAATGGGAAGGAGAATCAATACCGTAATGCAGGTTTGTTTCTTTGCAATAAGTGGCGTTCTACCAAAAGAGAAAGCAATTGAAGCCATTAAATCTTCAATTATTAAGACTTACGGAAGAAAAGGAAAGGCAATCGTTGATATGAACCTTAAGGCTGTGGATAACACCCTTGACCACTTGCACGAAGTAAATGTTGGTAGTAAAGTAACTTCCACCACAAATATTCATCCTCCGGTACCGGAAAATTCTCCGGATTTTGTGAAAAATGTATTGGGTAAAATAATTGCTGGATTTGGTGATGAGCTACCTGTAAGCGCAATGCCCGAAGATGGCACCTATCCAATAGGAACTGCCCAGTATGAGAAAAGGAATATTGGGCTTGAAATACCTGAGTGGGATGAAGATATTTGTATTCAGTGCGGCAAGTGTGCCATGGTATGTCCCCATGCAGTAATAAGGATCAATACATTCGAAGAAAAAGAACTTGGTAATGCTCCATCAACATTTAAAGCCGTGGATCCGCGGGATAAAGGTTGGAAAGAAGGGAATCTCAAATATTCTATCCAGGTATCACCATATGATTGTACAGGATGTAGTGTTTGTGTGGAAGCCTGTCCGGTTAAAGATAAAACCAATGTCAGCCGGAAGGCCCTTAATATGGTTACACTTTCTCCTGAACTGGGGGTCACTGAAAATGAGAACTGGGACTTCTTCAATAATCTTCCTGATTTTGACAGAAGCAGGATCAATGTTGCCAATATTGCACAGCAGCAAATTCAAAGGCCTTTGTTTGAGTTTTCTGGTGCCTGCTCTGGTTGTGGTGAAACACCCTACGTGAAACTGGTTTCACAATTATTTGGCGACCGGGCAATAATTGCAAATGCCACCGGATGTTCCTCAATATACGGAGGTAACCTTCCAACAACGCCATGGACTAAGAATAGTGATGGGTACGGCCCGGCATGGTCGAATTCACTCTTTGAAGATAATGCAGAATTTGGCCTTGGATTCAGGCTTTCAATCGATCAGCAAAATGAAATGGCCATCACGTTATTGAAGGAACTTTCCGGAGACATCGGGCAATTAGCAGAGGATATCATTTCCGCCGACCAATCTGATGAGCAACTAATTTATGCACAACGGGATCGTGTGGGCGAACTAAAAAATAAACTCAAGGAAATGGATTCAGTCAGGGCTGATCGGTTAATATCCCTTGCTGATTATCTTGTTAAGAAAAGTGTATGGATTATAGGTGGAGATGGCTGGGCTTACGACATTGGATATGGCGGGCTTGACCATGTAATAGCCTCTGGCAAGAACGTTAATATCCTTGTCCTGGATACGGAGGTCTATAGCAATACAGGTGGGCAGATGTCTAAATCTACACCTACAAGTGCAGTGGCTAAGTTTGCAGCAGGAGGTAAGCCGGGTAAGAAAAAAGACCTGGGTTTGATGGCGATGGCGTATGGCAATACTTATGTGGCCAGCGTGGCAATGGGGGCAAAGGACCTTCACACGCTCAAGGTATTTTCAGAAGCTGAAGCTTTTGATGGTCCTTCCATCATTATTGCTTATTCGCATTGTATTGCTCATGGAATTGATATGAATCATCCCCTGAAGAATCAAAAAGCTGCTGTAGAAAGTGGTCAATGGCTATTGTATCGCTACAATCCTGATCTTAAGAAAGAAGGTAAGAATGCTTTCATCCTGGATAGTAAACCTGCAAAAATTAAAGTTTCGGAATATTTGAATATGGAAAACAGATTCAAAATGTTGCTAAAAAGCAATCCTGAAGTGGGCAAGGAATATTATCAAAGAGCACAAGAAAATGCAGATGAGAGGTTTAAGTATTACAAATACCTTGCGGAGCATGAAATTGAAACTAAATAACTAATTAGAAATCAGATTCGATTGATATAAAATTATTGCCATGAATTTAAAAACAAAATATCTGGGAATGGAGCTGAAAACACCATTGGTAGTTTCAGCTTCACCTCTTTCTGAAGATTTACACCGTATCCGGCAAATGGAGGATTCAGGTGCTTCTGCTGTTGTGTTATACTCTTTGTTTGAAGAGCAGCTTGTATTTGATGAGCATGAATTTCATCATCATACAACAGCCGGTACTGAAAGTTTTGCTGAAGCGCTAAGCTATTTTCCTGAGCCTGATGAATTCAAGCAGGGACCGGAAGTTTATCTCGAGCATATTACAAAAGCTAAATCTGCAGTCTCTATCCCCATAATTGCCAGCCTCAATGGGTATTCTGCAGGTGGATGGGAACATTACGCAAGCCTTATTGAACAGGCAGGTGCTGATGCATTGGAGCTAAATATTTATAATATTCCTGTGGAGATTGATGTGACCGCAGAAGAAGTAGAGCAAAACTACCTTGATATTTTAAAGGCAGTTAAAGAGAATATTAATATTCCGGTTGCTTTAAAACTGAGTCCATATTTCTCAAATATGGCCAACATGGCAAAAAAAGTTGTGGATGCAGGCGCAGATGCACTTGTGTTGTTTAACAGGTTTTACCAGCCAGATATTGATTTGAATGTGCTGGAAGTAAAACCTAATATTGTATTGAGCAAACCTACTAACCTCAGGTTACCTATGCGTTGGTTAGCTATTTTATACGGTCAGGTAAAGGCAGACCTGGCAGCAACTTCAGGTATTCATACAGGTCTGGACGTTATTAAGATGATGATGGTGGGAGCAAACGTAGCGATGTTGAATTCGGTATTATTGAAAAAAGGTATCTCCAGAATATCCAGGATCGAAATGGAAATTCGCGAATGGATGGACGATAATGAATACGAGTCGATCGAGCAGATGAGGGGTAGCATGAGTCATAAAAATGTTGCGAACCCGGGAGCGTATGAGCGTGCTTTGTATATGAAAGCATTGACAGGATACCAAATTTAGAGATGGTCTGAAACTGTGATTCTTATGAGTTTTAGATTACATAAGAATCAAAAAAACAAACATGATAATAATCACCTAAGACAAAAATAGTTGTCATACATAGGATTGTGTTTCAGGCTTATTTTTGCCATCGGAATTCAAATACATCCACGTTAATTTTTATAAGGATGAAAGAGGGTAGATTTAATAAATTTTTATGTATTTTCATCGCCAATTTTGACCCCTTTGTATAATGGATAAAAATGCATTGATCCTCTTTTTTCTTAGTTCGGTTTTCATCGTTGGAGTTGGAATGATCCTCAGCTGGATTGTAGCACCAAAATTAAAAAACAAGGCAAAAGAAGAGTCATATGAATGTGGGATACCTACACAAGGTTCGTCTTATGTTCAGTTCAAAGTTGGATATTATCTGTTTGCGATCATTTTTCTGATATTCGATATAGAAACCGTATTTCTATTTCCATGGGCGGTTGTAATGAAGAGCATGGGCATGGTAGCGTTTATCGAAATTTTAATCTTCCTGGTTATTCTGGGGTTGGGACTCCTTTATGCCTGGAAGAAAGATGCTTTAAAATGGGATTAGCAATGGAAAATCAAAACCGAGATCAGCAAAAGCAGGAGTTATTAAAGGATTTTCCTGGCCAGGTTACCGAAATGGGCAGCACCAATATAGTTATTTCGTCCATTGATGCCATTATTAACTGGTCGAGGGCAAACTCCTTATGGCCACTTACTTTCGCAACATCCTGCTGCGCAATTGAAATGATGTCAACCGGTGCTTCCCGGCACGACTGGTCACGGTTTGGTACAGAAGTAGCCCGGGCCACTCCCCGGCAGGCTGACCTTATTGTGATCGCCGGAACTATTGTAAATAAGATGGCACCTGTCTTGAAAAGGTTGTACGACCAAATGGCAGAACCCAAGTATGTGATTGCAATGGGTGCTTGTGCTATTTCAGGAGGACCTTTTTATTATAATACCTATTCGGTTGTAAAAGGTGCCGACCACGTTATACCCGTTGATGTTTATGTGCCAGGTTGCCCACCTCGGCCGGAAGCATTGCTCAATGGTATTCTTGAACTGCAGAAGAAGATTAAGACAGAATCAATTAGCCGGCCCAGAAAGCCTTTGGAAGATTTTAAATAGACCTGATATGGATAACCAACAATTGCAGGAAAAGATACAGTCGTTCATACCAGAAGCTGAGTTTGAGGAAGAAAGGGGCTACCTGAATGCCACCATTCCTTCAGAAAAATTTTATAAACTCGCTAAAGAATTGAGAACCTCTCCGGATTTTCAGTTTGACTTTTTGTTCTGCCTGACCGGTGTGGATTGGCCTGAGCATATGGAGGTAGTTTATCATCTCAAATCCACTCAGTTAAATCATAGCGTAGTTATAAAAGCGAAAATAAATACCCGTAAAAACCCTGAAATAGAAACGGTATCAGATATCTGGCGGACTGCTGATTTTCATGAGCGGGAAGTGTATGACTTATTCGGGATTGTTTTTAAAAATCATCCGGATCTTCGTCGGATATTTTTGGATGATGATTGGGAAGGATACCCCATGCGAAAAGATTATGTGGATGAAGTAAATATAGTGGATCTATAAGCATATGGAAGGACCTGTACCTGTAAAATCATCCAAATCCAAAGAACTTGATACCCAGGAGTATTTCATTAATATGGGTCCCCAGCACCCTTCAACGCATGGTGTGCTTCGGTTGCTACTTACTCTGGAAGGAGAGAAAGTAATAAAAGTTGAACCCCACTTGGGATACATTCATCGCAGCATTGAGAAAATGTGCGAGAAAGATACCTACCCACAGATAATTCATCTTACAGACCGAATGGATTACCTGTCGTCTCATATGAATAACGAAGCTGTTGCACTTGCGGTAGAACAGGGGCTGGAGGTTGAAATTCCTGAACGGGTGAAAGTAATCAGGACCATTATATCTGAGCTCACAAGGCTTTCTTCACATCAATTGTGGTGGGGGGTAATGGGCATGGACCTTGGGGCGATCACAACCTTTCTTTATGGGTTCCGCGACAGGGAGTTAATCAACGATATTTTTGAAGAGACCTGTGGCGCCCGCCTTACAATGAGTTATAATATGCCGGGTGGATTGATGTTTGATATTCATCCGAATTTTCAAAAAAGGACCAAAGAGTTTATTGAGCATTTTAAAAAGAAACTACCCGAATATGATCAATTACTTTCAAACAATGTGATATTCCGGCTAAGGACTGAGGGTGTAGGCATTTTGACAAAAGAAGATGCCATTTCTTTTGGTGTAACAGGACCTGCGGGAAGAGCTTCAGGATTTTCAAATGATGTGAGAAAGCATAATCCTTATAGTGCATATCCGCAGGTTCAATTCAAAGAAGTGCTCGATACAGTAGGAGATTCATTTGCAAGATACAAGGTGCGCATAAATGAAATGTGGGAGTCAATGTCAATCATTGAACAGCTAATTGATAATATTCCGGAAGGTGAATTTAAGGCAAAGACAAAAGCTGTGATAAAATTGCCCAAAGGGGAGTATTATCAAAAAGTGGAAACTGCAAGAGGTGAATTCGGAGTGTATATTATAAGTGAAGGAGGCAAGAGTCCTTACAGATTAAAATTCAGGTCACCGGGATTCTCAAATCTTTCAGCGTTAAATCATATTGCCAAAGGTGGAAAAATCGCTGACCTGGTCACGATTATGTCAACATTGGATCTTGTAATTCCTGATATAGACAGATAGTTATGGATATATACGATTTTACCGGCCTGACCGAATCAATTCATAATAGCTTAAGTGCCAGCCTGTCGCCTACAGCTACAACTATCGTCGAATTTGTGATCATTGCATTTGCATTTATGATCTTGTTTACAATTCTTGGCCTCCTACTGGTGTACGCAGAACGAAAGGTTGCTGCATTTTTCCAACTACGTTTGGGCCCCATGCGTGTAGGATGGTATGGGATAGCACAAACAGCAGCGGATGCGGTGAAATTGATCTTTAAGGAACCATTGGTAACGAAAAACGCGGATAAGTTTTTGTTTAACCTTGCTCCCTTTATAATTATACTATCATCTTTTATGGCACTCGGCGCATTGCCCTTTGCCAAAGGATTGCATGCACTCGATTTTGATATTGGGATCTTATACCTGACAGCTGTTTCTTCAATTGGTGTTATCGGGATTCTTATCGCGGGATGGTCGAGTGACAATAAATATTCTTTGATTGGGGCCATGCGTAGCGGTGCACAAGTTGTGAGTTACGAGTTATCGGTGGGTTTGTCATTACTTACCATTGTGGTTTTAGCCGGCAGCCTTCAATTTTCTGAGATCATTGCAAGCCAGGAAGCGGGCTGGTGGATTTTCAGGGGTCACATACCCGCGGTAATTGCGTTCATCATTTTTATGATAGCGGGTACCGCTGAAGCAAACAGGGGCCCATTTGACTTACCCGAAGCTGAATCTGAATTAACAGCAGGATTTCATACCGAATACTCGGGTTTGAAATTCGCATTTTTCTTCCTCGCTGAATTTGTGAACATGTTCATCATTGCTGGAATCGGAGCCACCGTATTTTTAGGTGGCTGGATGCCCTTTCATATTGGGGCCTGGGAAGGATTCAATGCGGTTATGGATTTCATTCCTCCGATTTTTTGGTTTTTTGGAAAAGTAATATTCCTGATATTTATGATGATGTGGTTTAAATGGACTTTTCCAAGACTCCGGATAGATCAGTTACTTACATTGGAATGGAAATATCTGCTTCCAATCAACTTAATTAATATTATCCTCATGGCATTTATTGTTCTAATGGGTTGGCATTTTTAGATTATGGGATCAGTTTTTAAATATATTAAAGAGATATTTCAAGGCCTGGGCACGCTTGTAAAAGGAATGGCTATTACAGGTCATTATATTTCTCATCCCAAGGAAATAATCACGCAACAATATCCGGAAAACAGGGAAACTCTCAAGATGTTCGATATGTTTCGGGGGGAAGTTGTACTAACCCATAATGAGGAAAACGATCATCGGTGTACAGGCTGTTCAGCGTGCGAAGTAGCCTGCCCGAATGGTACCATCGAAATTATTTCGAAGCGAATTGAAGTGGATGGAAAAAAGAAAAAAGTTATTGATAAGTTCGTATATCATCTATCAATGTGCACCTTTTGTAATTTGTGTATTCTTTCCTGCCCAACAGATGCCATAAAAATGTCGCAGGATTTTGAACACGCTGTTTTCGATAGATCAAAACTTACGAAAGTTCTCAACAAACCAGGGTCTAAACTTATGGAGGGGGTTCGGTAATGTCTGTATTTGCAATTTCATTCTATTTTGTTGCAGCGTTCATGGTAGTCTTTGCTATTATGGCAGTTACCTCTACTAAACTGTTACGTTCAGCCATTTACTTACTTGTTGTCCTGATTGGTGTCGCGCTTTTCTATATTGTGATGGATTATATGTTTCTTGCCGCGGTTCAAATAGTAGTTTACATGGGAGGAATCCTGGTATTGATAATTTTCTCTATTTTACTTACAAGCCATATTAATGAAAAACTTCAGGTTGTTTCACCAATGGCAGCCGTATTGTCGGCTATGGCTTCAATTATTGGAGCAGGTGTTTTCATTAGTGTAATTTATGGACATGCTTTCAAAATTGTACCTGAAGCTGGAGAAGAAATTACAGTAAAAGATATTGGAAATGCATTGCTGAGTTACGAAAAGTATGGTTATGTGCTTCCGTTTGAAGTCATAAGTATATTGTTGCTTGCTGCCATGATTGCAGCTATTGTTATTGCAAAACGAGTAAAAAAAGTGGATCATGATTGAAAGTATTCCTTTATCACATATTTTGATTCTGAGTACAATCTTGTTTTTTGCCGGTGTCTATGGCTTTCTCACAAGAAGAAACATGATTCATATGTTGATCAGTATTGAACTCATCCTTAATGCAGTAAATATAAATTTTGTCGCCATCAATAAGTACATGTTCCCTGAACATCTCGAAGGTCACTTTTTCACACTGTTCGTAATCGGCATTGCAGCAGCAGAAGCTGCCGTGGCAATTGCAATATTTATCAATTTGTACAGAAATATTAAATCCATTGATGTGGATGAAGTAAACGAAATGAAATATTGATATCACTATGGAAAATTATCAATATACAATCTGGATCCTGGTTTTACCTTTTGTAGCGTTTCTGATTACAGGATTGCTGCACGGCAAATTGAAAGCCAATATATCTGCGGGTATTTCAATTGGAGCTATTGCTATCACTACACTTTTATCTTATTGGGCTGCATTACAGTATTTCTTTCTCAGCCATTCAGAAGCAGCAAGTTCATTTATAATTCCAATTGGGACCTGGATTAAATTTACGGATACACTTACCGTTGATTTTGGACTATTGCTGGATTCAATATCCATCATGATGCTGGTAGTAGTATCCACTGTTTCTTTCATGGTGCATATTTATAGTACAGGATATATGAAAGGTGAAGGAGGGTATGCTCGTTATTTCACTTTCCTTTCCTTATTCTCATTTGCAATGATTGGGCTAGTACTGGCTACGAATCTCATACAGATTTATATTTTCTGGGAGTTGGTTGGAATTTCATCCTATTTACTTATTGGTTACTATTTCAGAAAGCCGTCGGCTATTGCGGCAGCAAAAAAAGCTTTCATTGTTACACGATTTGCTGATATGGCATTTCTTATTGGCATTTTGTTGTTCTCTTACCACACAGGCACCTTCAATTTTCTTGAGGTTACTGCATTGGATGGGCCTGCTCTTTCTCAACCCATGGGAGGTACATTCCTGGGATTCTCTACACTTACGGTAGCGATGGTATTAATGTTTATTGGAGGTGCAGGTAAATCAGCCATGTTCCCGTTTCATGTTTGGCTTCCTGATGCCATGGAAGGCCCAACCCCTGTCTCAGCCCTCATCCACGCTGCTACTATGGTGGTTGCAGGTGTTTATCTGGTTGCCAGGATGTTTCCTGTTTATGCCATTGGAGCACCCGAAGCTCTTGAAGTAGTAGCATATGTAGGAGCATTTACTTCATTGTTTGCAGCAATAATTGCCATTGTTCAAACGGATATTAAAAAGATCCTGGCGTATTCTACAATCTCCCAAATAGGCTATATGATGCTGGCATTGGGCGTTGCCGGTTATGGAGGGGTAGAAGGTCTTGGTTTTACAGCGTCAATGTTCCACCTGTTTACACACGCGTTCTTTAAAGCACTATTATTCCTGGGTGCAGGCTCAATTATACATGCCGTTCATAGCAACGAAATGAAAGACATGGGCGGGCTTCGAAAGAAATTACCAATTACACATATAACATTTCTTATTGCCACATTGGCAATATCAGGAATACCTCCATTCTCTGGATTCTTCAGCAAAGACGAAATTCTTGTAGCTGCATATCAATCAAATATGCTTTTCTTCGTGGTCGAATACCTGGTAGCAGGATTAACTGCCTTCTATATGTTCAGGTTGTATTTCAGCGTATTCTGGAACAAAGAGTCAGCGAATGAAAATGTGCATGAATCCCCATTATCAATGACGATACCATTGATCATCCTTGCAATTGGAGCAGCCTTCGCTGGTTTTTTACCATTTACAAAACTTGTCACCTCGGATGGCCTTCCTTTCGAAACACATTTTCACTGGAATATTGCCCTTGCCTCTGTTGGAATTGCATTTGCAGGAATATTCATTGCCTATGCGCTTTATAAAAAAGAAAGTGATAAATCTCAAAAACTGGCAGCTTCCATTGGTGGGTTCTACAGGTTAACATTAAATAAGTTCTATATCGATGAAATTTATATCTATATCACGAAAACTATAATATTTAAATATATAGCGGGTACCATCGCCTGGTTTGACAAGAAGTTTGTCGATGGATTTATGAATCTGACAGGCAATGTTACCGTTGCAATTTCCTATAGGATCCGAAAATTACAATCGGGAAATGTTCATCAATATGCCTATATGTTTCTTGCAGGGGTATTGATTTTCACACTAATTTTTCTTTTTAATCAATCGAATTAATAGATACTATGTATAATCTAAATCTTTTGATAATCATTCCACTCATTACCCTGATCGGTATTGTGGTGGTGAAGGATGCCATGAAGGCGCGCATAGTATCGGCGATTGGGATGACAATTCAGCTTCTGATGACTTTTTGGCTATGGTTTGCATATAGTGCAGAACGAAAAGCAGGGAATGTTGCGGAAGTCCTTTTTTACAAAGATTACACCTGGTATGAATCGCTCCATATCCATTATACTGTAGGAGTGGATGGCATATCGGTAGGCTTGATTGTGTTGACCGGTGTTGTTATTTTTTCTGGTGTATTTGCTTCCTGGCTTATAAAAGATCTCGCAAAAGAATTTTTTATCTGGCTGATTCTACTTGCAGGTGGTGTATTTGGGTTCTTTATTTCACTTGATCTATTTACACTATTCCTGTTTTTTGAGGTAGCTGTAATACCCATGTATTTACTTATCGGGATTTGGGGAACTGGCCCGAAGGAATACTCGGCGATGAAACTTACAATCATGTTGATGGGTGCCTCGGCTATTCTTATCGTTGGTATTTTAGGCATCTATTTTAATTCCGCCCCCGAAGGAGGGGCACTTACGTTCAATATTCTTGAAATATCAAAGGTTAATATTCCGGTAGATGTACAAAAGTTCTTCTTTCCGTTTGTATTTATTGGATTTGGGGTAATAAGTGCTTTATTCCCATTCCACACCTGGTCCCCTGATGGTCATGCTTCTGCACCCACGGCTGTATCAATGCTTCACGCCGGGGTTTTGATGAAACTGGGTGGCTATGGGGTTCTAAAAGTAGGAATATACCTCTTGCCCGATGCCGCAATTGCGATGGCTGATTTCTTCCTGGTATTTGTAGGTATAGGTGTAATTTACGGCGCGTTAAGTGCCGTTATGCAAAAAGATTTGAAATACATCAATGCCTATTCATCTGTTAGTCATGTAGGGTTGATTTTGTTTGCATTACTAATGCTAACCAAAACGGCACTTAATGGAGCCGTTTTGCAAATGATATCGCATGGGTTGATCACTGCCCTATTCTTTGCTTTGATCGGCATGATCTATGGGAAAACCCACACACGGATCGTGAGTGAAATGCGTGGCCTGATGAAAGTGATGCCATTTCTATCGGCTGCGTATGTTATTGCAGGTTTAGCTTCACTTGGACTTCCGGGATTTAGTGGATTTGTAGCTGAACTGGCAATATTTATTGGTGCATTTAGCCATCCGGATACATTCCACAGGGTGTTTACTATTATTGCTGTCTCCTCTATTGTAGTAGCGGCGGTATATGTTTTACGCGTTGTGGGTAAAATGCTGATGGGTGAATTAAAGAACGACTCTTATAAAGAATTTACTGATGCTGCATGGCACGAAAAACTGGCGGTTATTACCTTGATCATTTTTATAACAGCCATTGGTACAATGCCACTGTGGTTGAGTGAAATGATTATTGATAGTTTGGAGCCAATAATGTTGAGGTTGAATTAATGAATTTAGAAAAGCAATAAAATGAGTTTTACTGACATTTTATTAATGCGAAATGAGCTGCTTTTAATAGTAGCACTGGTGCTGATACTTATCGCCGATATAGCTTTTGATAAAGAAAACCGGAAAGGGTTTTATGGGTTTTCTTTGGTTCTGGTATTTCTGGTTACAATAGCTGGTTTTATCCCCGCATCATCTGGCTCTCTTTTTGGTGGAATGTACTATACAGGGCCTATGCAGGTGGCAATGAAATCCATCCTGAATTTTGCAACATTGCTTGTACTGTTACAGGCATGGGGTTGGCTGGGTCAGGGTGATCAGAAATATCGGTCTGGCGAATTTATTATTCTGCTTTTATCAACCCTTATTGGAATGGGATATATGATATCTTCAACCCATTTCATCATGTTTTATATTGGCCTTGAGTTGGCCACAATTCCACTGGCTGCTCTTGCTGCATACGAAAGCAATAAAAGTAAGTCTGCAGAAGCAGGGATAAAATTTATACTACTTGCTTCGTTCTCGTCAGGAATATTGCTGTTTGGAATAACCCTGGTTTACAGTGTTGCCGGATCATTATATTTTGCAGATGTTATTCAGGCGATAGACACTTCAGCATTGTCGATACTGGGCCTTATTTTGTTTTTTACCGGATTGAGTTTTAAAATATCGCTTGTACCATTCCATTTATGGGCGGCGGATGTGTATGAAGGGTCGCCAATTAATGTTACTTCTTATTTGTCGGTAGTTTCAAAGGGAGCTGCAGTTTTTATTATGCTAATTGTATTAAATACAGTATTCGGGGCCTTAAATGAATATTGGGACCCACTGATTTACATTATCATAATTCTTACAATCACCATTGGTAACTTGTTTGCAATACGACAACGCAACATCAAAAGGTTTCTAGCCTTTTCATCCATTGCACAGGCAGGATTTATTATGCTTGGAGTGCTTAACAACTCGGCATTTGGAATAGGCACTGTTGTATATTTTGTATTGGTTTATATGTTTTCCAATCTTGGTGCTTTCGGAGTAGCGGCAACAATTTCATCTGAAACTGGTAAAGAATCAATTGACGACTACAAAGGTTTTTACAAAACAAATCCGAAGCTCAGCCTGGTTATGATGTTGGCTATGTTTTCATTGGCGGGAATACCTCCTTTGGCAGGATTCTTTGGAAAGTTTTTCTTATTTGCCGCTGCTGCGGAAAAAGGATACTATATCCTGGTTTTAATTGCAGTTTTGAATACCATAATTTCACTCTATTATTACCTGCTGATAATAAAAGCAATGTTTATAGATAAATCAGAAAATCCGATTCCTGCCTTTCAAAGTAATTGGCCAATGAAATTGAGTTTGGTTCTTTGCGTGTTGGGTATCATAGTCACAGGATTCTTTGGTGTAGTCTTTGATCACATTGTGGATTTAGGAGGTCTTGTATTTTCTTTCATTCATTAATTTTTTGCTATGGCGTTTATTAACAAAGGAAAGCATATTGAAAAAGAAATTGGTGAAACCAGGGTACGATTGGTTGACGATGCTGCAAGTGAAGACCGTAAGGACTTCCTGACAAAGTTATTGGAATTCAATGGGTATGAAGTTCTTTCCGAGGAATTGCCCCCCACCCCCAAACCCGTACCGGTACCTCCACCGGTGGAAGGCGAAGAACCACAGGAGCCAGAAGAGTCAAAGGAACCAATAGAACCAATAGAACCTGAATTTCTGCCTCCAACATGGATGGTAGGGGTTACCGATATAACCTTCAATCCTGTTGTAATGGTTTACCAGCGAAGGTTACGAACTTTTGAGGGCCAGCATGTAACAGCCGACTATTGGAATCAGCTGACAACAGAAGCAGAACCTAACTACTGGGACCTGAGCAAGAAAAAGTAGTGTCTTTATAAGGGTTTCAATTAGTTCTTAACAAACTTTGTACTGTAAAACCCATCTTCTTTGGTAATTTGAAGTATGTATATTCCTGAATAAGCTCGGTCGCAATTCCTTCCTGTGATTTTGCAAGGGTTTTGAACCTGTCCCAGAAAGAAGGGAAAGTATCATTTAGGGGTTTTCAATATTCTTCTTATTTGGTTTGTCTAAGAGGTTTTCAGCAT
>CAZONK010000008.1:21527-32091 GCA_964581095.1 uncultured Roseivirgaceae bacterium | reverse complement strand
GAGCTTAAAGCTCGTGGCTCAAAGCTTTTTCAACGTACTCTCTTCATATTTTGCAATGAGAAAAAACCAGAATCCACATCGATCTCAAAATCTATTGATACGTAAATAATTTCTGTTTTCTGGTCGGGATTATCTGCTGGAATTACTTCAAGATGGGTAGGCAACACCCTTCCCCCAATTTCCTTTATGTCCGACAATACCATGGTATTCACAAGAAAATCATCCTCGTCATAATATCGAAATAGCAGTTGCAGGTAGTCTTCTTTTGCAATGTATGCTTCAATTTTTCCCCATACCACTGCAGCATCTTCATGCGGAATCAACACTATCTTCCATGCATCCCTACCATTTATGGTGGTGTCCCCCTCCAGGGTGTGCGCATAATCCCGTACAATGGAAGACTCTTTTACCAGATCATCATTTGTGAAATCAGATCCCATCCAAGATTGCATCATCATTGAAGGTGGAAGCTTAATCACCCTGTCGATTGAAGGCTGCCAGTTCCAGATCTCGCTCTCCCTTTTAAGAAATGCCGACCCCTTGTCACGGGCTGGGCTGGTGATAAGCATCAGGCTATATTCTTTGCCCAAAGCCCATGCTTTAATACCTATTTCCCGTGTCCAGTCAGGACGGACAATTCGCATGATCATTTCGGATTTTGAGGAGTTTCCCTGCATTTTTTTATCTGCTGCATCAATGATCTCCAGCGCAGTTTGCCCATAGACTACAGGTGCTACCAGCAAAATTAAGATTTGAGCGATCAATATGTGTTTCCAATTATTCATGTTTGCAATATTTGTTAATTAAATAGTCTTCTACTTCATCCAGGGGATACTCTTTGTTGATAACAATGTAATGCATTCCGATGCCATCAAATAAGGCAGCAAGCAGTTTAGCTTCACCTTTTGGATTCTCAATTCCAATCTGTCCAAGTAATTGCTCAAGTAAATCATAATACGCGTACAATTTCTCTAATGCCATATCATGGATAAACTCATACATCTCCTGCTGTAACGAAAGAGACGCAATCATTTTCCACAGGTCACTTCGTTCCCTTAATTCAAGGAAAAATACCTTGAAAATATTTTCAAGAAATTTTCGGGGATCATCGTCCACCATATTCGCCATTATATCTTCTCCAAGATTGGAAAAGTTTGCCATCAACCCTTTCAACAAGTCTACTTTACTGTCGAAGTAATTGTAAATCAATCCTTTTGAAATTCCGGCCTTTTTCGCAATCTGGCTGATAGATGTAGACTGAAATCCCTGTTTTGCAAATAATTCGAGGCTTGCATCATAGATTTTACCAATACTTGCTGCTCTTTTTTCTTCTATCTGCGTTTGGCTTATCGGGCTCATATTTTACGTTGACTGACCGTTTGGTCAATACAATTATACGTAGTCTTTTTTATTTTGTTGCAAGATTCTAAAAAAAATAATTGACATGATCCATTAATGTCCGACGAAAACCGGAAATAAAAATACCTGCCAAGTAAATTGTATAATTTTCAAGTGGTTCCATTTTAAATATTCAAGTGGTTGATGATTTAGCTCAAACACCCAGGGCATTGACGGATCCGGCAAGTTTGGGACTTCCTCCATCTATTGGAGGCCTTGTTGAATTTACTTCTATAGCTGATGAGGTTGAGGTACGGTTTCGACTTCTTGCAAGGATCACAGGTACCACCGACTATGTTTCATTCCTTGATTACTTTGACACACAATCAACCCCGGCAGGAGCAGTAGCATATAGCTCATTCACCGGTGGATTCTATTGGTCAAATCTTGAAAAATAAGGTCCGACAATAATCTTCTCAGGTAATAAAAATTAGCCTTTTCAGTATTTTGAAGAGGCTAATTTTTTTTTAAACTACATGGAAGCTGAATAGGTCCATACATTTTAGAATCAAATGGGTTCGATTTTACATTCACTGCTATATTTTTTTTATAATCCCATTCTTTTGTATATTTCTTACCTGAACAGAAACAAAAACAAATGGAACTTAATCTAATTGAAGATTTTTTGCTTTTATCACTCGATGATGAAGACGGAAGGTTTATTTCTGATACTACGTATTTGGATAATGGATTGGCAGGTGCCGTAATGCTTGAGCTGGCCCTTAATAAAAAAATCGAACTACGTGATAATCATATTCATCTGATTAACAATGATATTATGGACGACCTGATCCTGGATCAGACCGTGCAGGCGATCAAAAACGAAAATGAAGACCAGAAGGTAAGTTTCTGGATAGGGGCATTGAATGCCAATGCTTCAGAGATTAAGAACGTAACGCTCAAGAAATTGAGGAAAAAAGGAATAATAAGTAAGCAGGAAGGAAAAACACTATGGGTGTTTTCTTATAATAAATATCCAACAAAAGATTCAGTACCTGAAAATGAAGTCAGGGCTCGCCTTAACAATATTGTACTTGATAAAATGGAACCTACACCCAAATGCAGTATGCTGCTGAACCTCATTGATGTTTGTGAATTGAATGATGAAGTATTTCGGACAAAAGAAGCGCGTAAAGCAGCAAAAAACAAAATCAGGGAACTAACTAAAAGCAATAGTGAAATAACTGATCAAACCACTCTTGAAGTGCAATCTGCAATTATTGCCGCTACCATGACGGCAGTAGTGGCTTCTACAACAGCATCCGGTTAATATATTAAACGATGTGGACACCATAGCGTTCGCTTTCGTATATACTATCCTGCCATTTATTTTGTATATTTAAAACTAATCGTGGAGTTAAACCTAATTGAAAAATTTATCCTGATAGCGTTAAGCGATGAGGAAGGCAAATTTGTAACAGACAGCACCTATTTAAATAATGGTATTGCCGGTTCTATTTTACTCGAATTAGTTTTGGAAAAAAGGATTGATTTGGTTGATAAGAAAGTTCATATCATCAATCAAAGTCCACATGAAAATACATTTTTACACCAGACAATTCAAGCCATTCAAAGGTCTCCGAATAAGGAATCCCTCGCTTTTTGGATGAGTACCCTGAATGCCAATTCTGATGTTGTTAAAACGGCTATTCTTAATGAGTTGGCAGATAAAGGAGTGCTTAAAAAAGTAAAGGATAAGATTCTTTGGCTTTTTTCATATTATAGATATCCAACTAAAAATCCTCTTCCTGAAGATAAAGTGCGGGAAAGGTTGCACGAAGTAATTAATCAAAGTACCAAACCGGAAGAAGAAGATCTTATGCTTCTCAATTTGATTGATGTGTGCTCCCTGGATCATGAAGCATTCCAAAAGCAGGAGGATAGGCAAAAATTCAAACATTTACTATCCGAATATGAGAATTCCGTTAATTCCTATCATAAAGCTATCATACACGCTACTTTAAGTGCTACTGTTTCTTCTACTTCTGCATAGGATTCCCGTTTGTTAATCAGGTTAACTTTTAGATTTGCGTTCTCAATTGACCCTCCTGCAATTATAGTCCAATACTAATTTGTAAATTTTAAACTCATTTTCAATATCTCCCCAGCCTTAAAATGTATTATTCAGAACTTAACGATTCATTGGTTGATTTTATTAAAACCCAACACATTTTCTTTGTAGCTACTGCTCCCGAACAAGGTCGGATTAATTTGTCACCCAAAGGGATTGATACTTTCAGGTGCCTGAGTTTTAAAAAAGTATCATGGCTTAACTTAACCGGAAGTGGAAATGAGACTGTGGCACATTTGCTTGAAAATGGAAGGATAACGTTGATGTTTACTTCTTTTACTGTCAAACCAAATATCCTCCGGATTTATGGCAAAGGAATATCAATACATCCCGGTGATTCACGCTGGGAAGAAGAGTCTTCAAAATTTTCCGATATTCCCGGTGCACGGCAGATCATTGAAGTCGAAATTGATTCAATACAAACTTCCTGTGGCACAGGCGTTCCCCTGTATACATATATTGGTGAGCGGGAGCAGCTTATTGACTGGGCTCAGAAAAGGGGTGATACAGGTGTAAAAAAATACTGGGAAAAGAAAAATGTGCTAAGCATCGATGGCAAATCCACTGGAATTAAATTATAGTAAATATACACTCCTGTGTGTTTTGGCACATCCTGATGATGAGTCGCTGGCTACAGGGGGTGTAATCGCCAAATATGCAAGAAAAGGAGTAAATATTAAGTTAATCTGTGCATCCCGTGGCGAACGTGGAAGATTCTATGATCACCCAGAATCGCCGGGTCCTGAAATTGTTGGGGAAACCCGAACAGCTGAATTAAAGGCAGCAGCAAAAATTCTGGGAATTAATGATGTGTATTTTCTGGAATATGTGGATGGAGATATTGACAAAGCTGATCCATCTGAAATAACAATGAGAATTGCCAAGTATATTTCAATTAAAAAACCAGATGTGGTTGTTACTTTTGGCCCGGATGGTGCTTATGGCCATCCCGATCATATTGCAATTTCGCAATATACCAGTGCTGCAATTATAAAAGCATCAGTGCTAGGGGATCACCATTTAGTAAAAAAATTATATTTTTTGGCGTGGCCGCAAAAACACTGGGATCAATACCTCGCTGCTTTCAAAAAGTTAAGTTCCACAGTTGATAATGTTGTTAGGGAATCATTCCCATGGCCCGAATGGGTCATCACTACGCGTATTGATACATCAAAGGTATGGGAGACTGTATGGAAAGCTATCAAGTGCCATAAATCCCAGCTACCGGGATATCCCAACCTATTAAGTCTGACAGATCAGGATCACGAGGAACTTTGGGGTAAACAAGAATTCTACCGTGTATTCAGTTTAGTGAGTGGAGGAAGGCAGATCGAAACAGATCTGTTCGAAGGATTATCAGAAATTGACTTGAATTAATTTGGAAATATAAGGGACAAAAATCCCTACTCTGAAGTAATCAGTGCCAAATGTGTTGCCTTAAGAGATCCCTAATCTGTAATCTTAACGATGAAAGCGAAAGGGGCAACAAGGATAAAAACTAATAGCGAAACAGCAGTTGTTAACAAACCAATTATTAAACGAACTACTTTTATCATCATATAAATATAACGATATTTTATGTAAATAGTTCATCCTAAGAACCATAAAATCAATAATATATTCAAAATGCCCGTTTGCATTATTATTTGATTGTCCCGGGGCCTTTTACAAACCTTCCCGGCTTGGCTCCTGTGTGTTTTCCTTCATTCAAGACGTGCTCTCCATTTACAAAAACATGTTCAACACCTGTCGCGTACCGGTGTGGTTTTTCAAATGTTGCATGATCGCTGATTGATTCAGGATCAAAGATTACTACGTCGGCAAAATATCCTTCTTTCAACATTCCCCTGTCTTTAATCTTGAGGTTTTGGGCGGGTTGTGATGTAAGTTTTCGAATTGCATCTTCCAGGGGTATCACCTTTTCTTCCCGCACGTATTTTCCCAGCAGTCTGGCAAAATTACCATACGCACGTGGGTGAGGGTTAGATTTAAGAAAGTGGCCTTCAGGAGCCTGTGATGAAGCATCAGATCCGAAGCTCATGTAGGGCAGAGCGATCTGCCGTTTTACATTTTCCTCTGACATGAGGAAATAAACAGTTCCAACGCGACTGCCATCCTGCCATACAAGGTCCATGGCCGTTTCTTCATAGCCTGTTCCGCGCATTTCAGCTACCTCTTTTAACGTTTTACCGGTAAGGTATTTCAAAGAATCGTTTTTGAATCCCACAAGCAATAAATTCTCAGGGGTCCCTGCAGCAAAATAAAGATTCTCCCACCCTTCACCCTTTCCCATCATCTCAGTCTTTACTTTTTCCCTGACCTCCGGATCCTGCATTCTGAGTGCCCATTCGTCATATCCACCTTCCTGCACCCAGGGGGGCATGGAAGCATCGAGCCCGGTAGCTCCGGCAACATAATTATACATGTCGGTTGTAATTTTTATACCCGCTTCCCTGGCAGAATCTATTTTAGCAATGGCAGCATCCATCTTTCCCCAGTTCGATTGACCTGCTGCTTTCAAATGATAAATTTCCGCCTGTATTTCTGCTTCTTTGGCAATACTGATTAATTCATCAATGGCTTCCATCCAGTAATCCCCTTCACTCCTTAAGTGTGAGATGTACATTCCGTTATATTTTGCCGCAACCTTGCATAGTTCAATGAGTTCCTCCGTTTCTGCATAAAAAGCAGGAGCATAAATAAGCGATGATCCGATACCCAGCGCACCTTCTTCCATTGCGGTTGCTGCCAAAGCATTCATCCTTTCCTGCTCATCAGCAGTTGGCGGCCTGTTTTCGTAACCAATTTCATGGATCCGGAGCGTGGTGGCACCAACGAATGACGCAACATTTGTTGATATTCCTTTGGTTTCAAGATACTGCAGGTATTCTGAGAGTGTAGTCCACTCGATATCATACTTAAAGTCTCCCTGATCTTTAATCTCATCCTTTTTCATCTGATCATTCAGAGGGCCCATTGACCAGCCTTCACCCATTATCTCAAGTGTAATCCCCTGCCGGATATCACTTTGGGAGTTACCATCAGCTATTAATGAGGTTGTAGCCCAGCTCAACATATTAATAAAACCCGGTGAAACAGCCTGCCCTTTTGCATCAATCAATACCTTCGTTGATTGATCACTTAGATCACCTATGGCAGTGATCCGATCTCCCAAGATTCCGATATCGAGTTTTTGACCTGGAGATCCTGATCCATCATAAACAATCCCATTTGTAATAATGGTATCGAAATCAGGTTCAGAACAACCGAATATGAAAATCACAAAAAGAAATGAAACTACGTTTTTGAAAATTAAATTCATAAGAGGATTTGTTAGGTAAAGATGTTTAATTTAGAATTCTCAATATAGGAATTGAATATGCAAAATAATAATTTAATAAAAACTGTTTGTTTATTATGTATCACCCTTATCTGGACATCCTGCAGACAAAGTAATACTTCAGAATCGTCTGAAACTTCCAACGGACCTGAACCGACCATCGTTTCAGTAGAGGATAAAGGCAGTCCTTCTATAGGCAGCGAAAATGCCCCCATAAGGTTGATTGTGTTTACAGATTTTGAGTGTGGGTATTGCAAAGACCTGAGTGACAATATTGAATCGCTTAAAAAAGATTATGTTGCCGCCGGTAAAGTCAGGTTGGTTATACGAAACTTCCCTCTCGAAATGCATGAAAATGCACTTGGTGCAGCGCTGTGTGCAAGTTGTGCTGATGAACAGGGTGCATTCTGGGAAATGTACAGGATTCTTTATGAAAACCAGGAAGATCTTTCGGACGATAATTTTGTAAAATGGGCCACTGAAATCGATCTTGATACAGGTTCATTTATATCCTGTATGGCATCTGAAAAATCCCTTGCAAAGATAAATGATGATATTTCACACGCCAGGGAACTTGGTATTGAAGGAACACCTGCATTCATAATAAATAATGAAATGTATGTAGGTGCTCCTGATGAAGAGTTACTTCGTCAAATGCTTGATGAAGCACTGGAAAAATCGAAATAATAATTACTTCGACTCTCTGATTTAAATATTTGTAAGTTTTTTTGCTGCTTTTAATTTCAGAACAAACCAGGAAATATAGGACAACAGGAAAATAAAAAACCCATAAAGTGTTGTAATCATTGACACTTTGAGTCCGCCAGCTAATAAAGCGGGTGAAACATCTCCCATTTCCTGGATTGCTACGAATGCGCTGTAAAGCCCCAGGCATTGACCAAATATGCCAAAAACAAGAGCAAATAACCCAACCTGAACAATTTCATTCACCCCTTTTCTGAGAGATTCTTCTGGTTGATCGCTGTTCCCAAACAAAATAATTGCTTTTTTGGCTGTAAGTACTAATACAGAAAGAAGTAAAATAAAAAGGACACCCATAAATAGTATTCCTCCCTCAATGTGTAATTCGTAAAGTCTCATAATATTTAATTGATTAAAAGTGAACAAATAGAATAACTCCGGCAAGGATATAATGTATTCGAAATAATAATATTATTATTAGACCAACACCACAAGAATATCGACAACTAACCTCTGTAACACTTGTCGATACTATTTTACAGTTGATTGCTACTATCTCCTCACTTATCGATTTTCAATGGATTTAAAATTAAGTTTCAATATATTGGACACGTGAAAAGTATCTTTATCAATTATCGGCGTGTATTAATGCATTTATTGTATTGGATCCTGATGGCACTGTTCTTAAGCTTCTTTTACGGATACAAAAATTCAGGATTTTCGATTACTTTTTGGTTTGTCATCTTGTTGCTACCCATTTCAATTGCTACGGCATATATTTTTAACTACTATTTAATACCCTCTTTTTTATTTACCGGAAGATATGTTCGTTTTTACCTGTATTCAATTTACACCATTGTGGTATCTGTTTACCTGGAATTTTTGGTTTTGATATATATTTTCGTATCGATAACCGGACTTAATATTAGTGCTGCAAATTTTGATGCACTCTTTTTGATGGCAGGAATGTACATACCTGTACTAATTGCGGTAGCTGCCAAACTCTATCAACGATGGATAGTTTCAGAAGAGAAAAATATTGATTTACGGCAACAAAAGGCAGAAGCCGAATTGAAATTTCTTAAGTCTCAATTGCACCCACACTTTTTATTCAATACCCTGAACAATCTCTACTCGTTGTCACTCGAAAAATCTGACAAGGCACCTGAAATGATCCTTAAACTATCAGATTTACTTCACTTCATTCTTTATGACTGCAATGCAGAAAAAATTTTACTGGGTAAAGAGATTGAGCAGGTAGAAAATTATATTGAACTTGAAAAGCTGCGGCACTCAAATAATCAACTTGTACAGATGGAAATTAATGGAAACCCAGAGAATGTAAAAATATTACCGCTTGTGTTATTGACTTTAGTAGAAAACGGTTTCAAACATGGGGTATTTAATAAAGAAGGAACCATGGTAAGCCTGAAAATAGATATTACAAAAGAGGGATCCAGCATTACCGTATCCAACAAAACTGTGGAAGGTAATACTGGAACTGATAACGGGATTGGCCTGGCCAACCTTCGATCAAGACTGAAGAATACCTATTTTAACAATTTTAAAATGAACGTGAACAACGATGGACGTAGATTTATAGTAAATGTGATAATTCCCTTTGATAAATGAAAACGAGCTGTTTAATAGTAGATGACGAGCCGCTGGCTATAAAAGTTATCGCTTCCTATGTTGAAAAAGTACCTGATCTTCAAGTAGCCGGTACCGCTCAGAATGCACTGGAAGCTTTCGAACTACTCAACAAAGAAAACATTCACCTGGTATTTCTGGACATCAATATGCCAACTCTGTCAGGTCTTGATCTGGTAAAAACATTATCGAATCCACCGGCCATTATTTTTACCACAGCTCACAGGGAATATGCAGTGGAATCCTATGAATTGGAAGCACTCGATTACCTTTTAAAACCGGTAAGCTTTCCCCGCTTTATGAAGGCAGTCAACAAGTATTTTGCCACAACTAAAAAACCAAGTGAAAGTAAGGACACCCTCCAAGTCAAAGAAATTATTATTCGTGCTGACCGTAAAAACTTTATCGTGCCACTGAATTCGATCCTGTACTTTGAGGGCCTGAAGGACTATGTAAAGGTTTACAGGCAAAATGAGCCCACCCTGATTACAAAGGCAACAATGAGTGATTTTGAAAAGTCACTCTATCCCAGGTTTATTCGAATTCACAAATCGTTTCTTGTTGCAAGTGATAAAATATCAGCTTTCTCAAATGATGGCATTGAAATCGGTGATACAGAACTTCCTGTTGGCCGCACTTATAAAAATAAGGTAATGGGTTTGCTGGATAGGGGCCATTCCTGAAGTTAGAAAATATACCTATTGCCAAACAACAATGATGGCAACTTCTTGAACTCAAAAAGAATTATACATTGTAATATTTGTTGTTGTTTCGAATAAATTTAAGTGCTCAGATTCAAATCACTTTGAAGCTTTCCCCAAGAAACAAAGCTGACTGATACATCTCTTCGGCAAGTTTTTTTGTAGATTTTTTCCCCAGCGAATCCTGATATTTTCCATTTAAATCAGACCAAACTAAATTTATATGTTTGATTGATTCTTTACTTTTATCCGTTGGATATACCTGTGTAATTTTACCTTCGTGTGCCCGGATCAGGTACTCCTTTTTTTCAAGGTCTTTAACAAACCTGGTAACAGTTGAAGATGCAAACCATAACAAATCCCGGATTTCATGCTGGGCAATACCTGGATATTTATTTACAATCAAAAGTATGTATGCCTGCGAATGTGTTATGCCAATAGTTTCGAATTCCTGTTTACCAATTTTGTGAAGCATTCGTGATAATATTCCGGAGCTAAAAAATAGATCGTTTTTTAGTTTTTTCGATAATTTTTTCATTTTTTACATAGATTTTATCGATTAATAGTTGTACACGCAACGATATAAATATAGGCAAATTACTTTCAAATAAAGAATTTTGTGTCATTCTCTTATTTTTAGTGATGGCTCGTTGTACACGCAACGATGTTGCTGCTGACTTTACCAGAGATTGTGTGTCGCTA
>CAZONK010000008.1:0-21427 GCA_964581095.1 uncultured Roseivirgaceae bacterium | reverse complement strand
GGGGATTGTTATGGTCCATTCTTAACGAGACTGTGCGTCTACCCACCAAATATTTCCATAATTGACTACTGTGGTGATGGTTCGTTGTACACGCAACGATGTTGCTGCTGACTTTACCAGAGATTGTGTGTCGCTAATAATATCCCTTTCAATCCTGGGGATTGTTATGGTCCATTCTTAACGAGACTGTGCGTCTACCCACCAAATATTTAAGACCAAAGAAAATATGTAGTGTACCACACAAAGTGGTAAAGTGTTGATTATTACACTTTTAAATTTTAAAATGGCCAAGTTGGGTTAAAAGAGCTTTTACTGCATGTGTATTACGATACTCTCTAAATATTTTATTTGTGATTGTGGAATTTTTTAAATTACAATTCCAGCTCTTCCCTGATATCTCCAGTCTTTTGAATATACTTGAAAACTTTTCGCGCTTCATCTTCATCGATCGTACTTATTGCGGTACCTACATGCACGAGCACATATTCTCCTACCCGTGCTTCGGGAACCATTGATAGGTTGATCTCTTTTATAATCCCCCCAAAATTGACTTTCCCTGCCTTGAAAACATCTTCAAGGTTAGTTGTAATTTCAGTAATTTTTCCAGGTATTGCTAAACACATCTTCGTAAGGTTAAGTAAGGACCAAATCTTTTTTGGTACTGGAATTTATTTTATTTATCAAGTTGACATGATAATAGTAAGCCAATTGCCCAAAGGATGTACATTCATCATTTGGAGATAGGTATCTATGAAAATATAATTGGAAAGGGCCTGAAAGTTTCTCTTTAATCAGGTTTACTAAAAAATCATTTTGAAATACACCACCACTAAAAGCAATCTGATCTGCTTCAATCGATTGGGCCTTTTTTCCAATCAATTCTACTAAGCCTACATGGAACAAGGCCGCAATATGACCAGGACTAAATTGTTTTTCTATTCCTTCCTTAATCATATACAATAGATGCCGGGTGTTGGAAGGAAAAATATACTTTAGTGTTTTCCAACCATTCTTTCGTACATATCGTTCTGCTTCAGCCTGCAAAAGCAGGGCAGCCTCCCCCTCGTATGTATTGTTGTGCACAATATTACAGATACTGGCAATTGCATCGAAAATTCGGCCCATACTGGAGGTTGATAATCCTTCCCCTTTTCCCAGCAACTTACTATACAGTTCAAATTCTGCAGTTGTAAATCGTGAAGAGAGGTCTATACCCAGATCAAAGGAATGGGCCAATGTTAGCGCCGAAATCCGGGGTTCCAGGGACATTTTATCTCCCAGTATTTGTTTGAAATAGGGAACATGATCTCTATCGACAATTTCACCATTACAATACGTGAAGTATTCGCCACCCCAAACCATTCCATCGTTACCGAAACCGGTTCCATCCCAGACTACACCCAGTGTTTTACCGGAACAGTAGAGCAGGTTGTTCTCGGCAAGGACCGAATAAAAGTGTGCTTCATGATGCTGTACCTTAAATAGTTGTACATCTTGTTTCAATCCATACTCTGCTCCCAAATCCGTTGAAAAGTAATCTGGATGTTTATCAACCAGAATCACCTCGGGTTTATGATGAAATATCTCCTGAAAATGGTCCAGTGTTTGCCGATAGTTCTGTTGTGTGTCATAAGAGGTAAGATTCCCCAGGTACTGCGAAACATATACGTTGCCTTTATGTGTGATAGAGAAAGTACTTTTCAAATCTGCACCCATTGCCAACATATCAGGTACTTCCGGTGAAAACACATCCTGCAGGAATGCCGGGGCGAATCCTCTGGATCTTCTGATAAAGAGCTTTGTGTTATCTTTTAAAAGCTTCACTACAGAATCATCCTGAGGAACCCTGATATCTCTGTTATTTATCAAAAACAAGTCGGCAATACCCGAAAGATTTGCAACTGCTTTCCTATTGTCAAAAATTATTGGTGAATCACTGATGTTTCCACTAGTGGCAATGATCGGAATCTTCAATTTATTGAGAAGTAAAACAAAAAGTGGTGCATATGGCCGCATTATTCCTAACTCATTGAGCCCTGGAGCAATTTCATCAACAACAACTCCGGAGGGGGTGTTCTCTTTAATTTTGAGAAGTACGATAGGACTTTCTATACTCCGGATTACCTCCAGTTCGTAATCATTTACTTCAGTGTCCTTTTTTATCAGCTCCTCGTTAGGATACATGACCGCAAAAGGTTTTGATGGCCTGTGTTTGGTGACACGCAATCTTTGTACAGTTGCCGTATTAGTTGCATCCGCTATAAGTAGAAAGCCTCCAATACCTTTTACAGCTATAATTTTCCCCTTATGAAGGGCATCCGCAACTTTTGCAATTATCTTATCCTCTGTCAATTCATATTTTTGACCGGATTTATCAATCAAACTCAGGTCAATCCTGCATTCGTCACAGGAATTTGTTTGTGAAAAATGCCGGATATCGTATGGATCATTATATTCTGTGATACATGCAGAACACATTCCAAATGATGACATGGCCGTTCTTTCCCTGTCATACGGAAGCGATTCCATGATAGAATACCTTGGACCACAATTTGTGCACGTAATGAAAGGATATTTATACCGCCGATTGTTCGGATCATTCATTTCCTTTTCACAGTTATCACAAATTCCAAAATCAGGAGAAATATGCAAAGTCGGGATTCCATTAATCTGGCTCTTTGATATTATAAAATCAATATAAATCCTGTCCTGAATTTTATTTATCGAATGTTTGGTGACTATTGACCTTGGAGGTGCACTTTTTATGATTTTTTTATAAAAAATTTGAGCGCTTTCCCACTCCGAATTAATGATAATATGTACTCCGTCAATACCATTGTTTACCTCGCCTGCCAGTCCCTCATTCTTTGCTATTTGATACACAAACGGACGAAATCCAACCCCCTGAACCCGCCCTTCAATATGTATATGCCAGGTACTCATGACTCATCACAACGATGCATTCTTCTTTAACCAGCGGTACCACTCTTTCAATCCATTTTCGGTGGTTGCCGAAACCTGAATTATTTCAATATGTGGATTTACAGTCCGTATGTATTCGATCGATTTGTCCAGATCAAATTGGATGTAAGGGAGTAAATCCACTTTGTTAATTACACATAATTGACTCGTTTCGAACATAGTTGGGTACTTCAGGGGCTTATCTTCTCCTTCCGTCACACTCATGATCACCACCCTTTTGTTTTCTCCCAAATCAAACATTGATGGGCACACAAGGTTTCCAACATTCTCGATAAAAAAGACAGATCCTTCTTCAGGATTTAACTTCACCATCGCCCTATGGATCATATCCGAGTCCAGATGGCATCCATTTCCTGTATTTACCTGGACCACCGGTGCGCCAGCTGCAGCTATCCGGTTGGCATCGTTCATGGTTTGTTGATCGCCCTCAACTATATTAAATTTTAGTTCGCCTGAAAGATCCGTAATTGTTTTCTCAAGAATTGTTGTTTTTCCTGAACCCGGAGAGCTTACCAGGTTTAGTGCCACTATATTTTTAGCTTCAAAATAACCCCTGTTTCGTTCCGCGAGTAAATTGTTTTTTTGAAGAATGTCCCGTTCCAAGTCAAGTGTTACGGACTTATGATAATGATCGTGGTTGTGGTCATGAGAATGGTCATCGCCATGACTATGATGATGATGCCCGTTGGAAGTGGTGACATTATGCGCTTCGCCCGGCTTTTTAATTGTAACCTCATCGGTAGATTCGCATCCGCAAGTTGTACACATAACCTTAAGTTTTTAAAAAAGACGACTATTTTTTGTCATCACAATTTTTTTAATTTTTAACTCCTTTCCACTAACAACACTTGTCAACATGGATTTACACGAAGGGCATTGACTGAACAACCGATTGGCAGGAAATTGTGTACTGCAATCCATACACTCCGAAATCCCCTTGATGATTCGAATTGTTTTTTCCGCTTTCTCCAGTACTGTATTTTTAACTGCAGCATCCCACACAAATTCCAGCGCATCAATTTCTATTCCGGACAACTCTCCAATCTCGAGTTCAATCTTTTCTGCAAACGCGGCATTTGCCTTTGTTGCCTCCTCTTCTGAAATATCAACAATACTTAATGCAATCGAAAACTCGTGCATTCTATAAATTTCTATTTCATCTTTTTTGAGAATCTTCTTACCAGAAAATATCCCACAACTAACACAAGAAGACCAACTTCAGCTACATGTAACGGTGACGTGAAATAATGGAGCAAACTATGTTGAAATGATCCGTGACCACCATGAGCAAATAAGTATATAGGTGACAGCATAAGAATCATTGCCAAAAAGATTGATAATTTTTTCATAGTAAATTTATTTAGTAAAAACTCGGTTAAATTGAACAACATATCTTGCAAATAGTATGACAAAAGTCATTTTTCAGTATGACTTATATTGTCGTTTATAAGAAAATTAATTTGGCAAATTGTGCCACAAGAAAACAACGGACCTCATGGTCCATTACATTTAAATCTATTATGTTATGAGCGATCTTCCCTTTGGACTCGTTGAGGATATTAACGAGAAAAATCTGACTGTTTATGAGGAAATGAAGCAGCGTGGCTATTCGCGTCGTGATTTCATGAAGTTTGCAGCTACAATGGCTGCATTCATAGGTGTACAATCCAGCGGAATCGCTCAGGTTGCCAAAGCCTTGGAGACAAAACAAAGACCTCCTGTCATCTGGATGCACTTTCAGGAATGTACATGTTGTTCGGAGTCTTTCATTCGCTCCTCACATCCGATTGTTGCTGATATTTTACTTGATAATATCTCGTTGAACTATACCGAAACGCTGCAGGCAGCCTCCGGGTATCAGGCTGAAAAATCGCTGCACGACACGATCAAGAACCATTTTGGCGAATACATCCTGCTCGTTGAAGGAAGTATACCCATGGCAAATCCCGGTTATTGCATGATCGGAGGCAAATCTGCTGAAGAAATCCTTCAAGAAGTTGCTAAGGGCGCCAAAGCGGTTATTGCATGGGGCAGTTGCGCTTCCAATGGATGTGTTCAGAATGCAAGTCCAAACCCAACCAAGGCAACTCCTATTCATAAGATCATCAAGAACAGGGTCGTTCGGGTACCTGGTTGCCCTCCGATTGGAGAAGTTATGGCGGGAGTGATTGTCCACCTGCTTACCTTCGAGAGGCTTCCAGAACTGGATAATCAGGGCAGACCCAAAACATTCTACAGCAGAAGGGTGCATGACACCTGCTACCGCAGACCGAATTATGATGCCGGTTTGTTTGTGGAAAGCTGGGATGATGAGGGCGCCAGAAAAGGATACTGTCTATATAAAATGGGGTGCCGTGGGCCAGTAACTTACAATGCATGCGCCGTTACCAAGTGGAACAACGGAACAAGTTTTCCGATTCAGTCAGGACACGGTTGCATTGGTTGTAGTGAAGCTAATTTCTGGGATAGCGGTCCATTATATAAACATCTATCTTCATTCCCTGGCTTCGGTATCGAATCGAATGCCGACAAAGTTGGTCTTTATGCAGCAGGTGCTGCAGCAGCTGGAATTGTGGCCCATTCTATTGCAACGAATATTAGAAAGAATAAGATTCTTGATTCCAATGTTCAGAATGCCAAGGATGTGGAGAGCGAAGACCTGGATATACAATAATTCCGAAATGAACTTCGGTCAATTTAATAATCTAAATACAACTAAAAATATCGAACAATGAGTAATCGAATAGTAATAGATCCCATAACCCGAATTGAAGGACACCTGAGAGTGGAAGTGGAGGTAAAAAACGGTAAAGTGGTAGATGCTTTCAGTTCCGGGACCATGGTTAGGGGATTGGAACAGATTGTAAAAGGGCGAGATCCGCGTGATGTATGGGCTTTCGTAGGTCGTGCCTGTGGTGTATGCACTACTGTCCACAGCCTGGCTTCAGTAAGGGCCGTAGAGGATGCATTGGGCATTGTGATACCACCTAACGCGGAAATGGTCAGAAATATAATGTTTGCTACCCAATATATTCATGATCATGTAGTACATTTTTATCATTTGCATGCATTGGATTGGGTGGATATTGTTAGCATTCTAAAAGCTGATCCCGAGGTGACCTCGCAAATTCAGAAGAGCATTTCCAATCATCCCAAAAGTTCACCCAGGTATTTTGCCGATGTTCAGGCCCGCATCAAGCGGTTTGTCGATAGCGGCCAACTGGGCATATTTGCCAACGGGTATTGGGGCCATCCTGCATACAAACTTCCCCCGGAAGTGAATTTGCTCGCCGTCGCCCATTACCTGGAAGCGCTTGAATGGCAAAAAGAAATCGTTAAGATCCATGCTGTTTTTGGTGGGAAAAACCCACACCCTAATTATCTGGTCGGTGGAATGGCCTGTCCGATAAATACCAATGAAGTTAATGCACTCAATGTTGAAAGGCTTAGCCTGGTTCATCAACTTCTAAAAGAAGCAAGGGATTTTGTTAATCAGGTTTACTGGCCGGATGTTGTAGCTATAGCTCCTTATTATCTTGATTGGGGAAGCATAGGAGGAGGTCTAAAAAATTACTTGTGTTATGGAGATCTGCCTACAGATGGCTTCGGTAATGTGGCAAGCTTCAAATTCCCGAGAGGTGCAATTCTTGATCGCAATCTGTCAGAAATACATGAAGTGGATGGCAAGGATGAAGACCAGATCAAAGAGTATATAAAACATTCATGGTATGAGTATTCTGGAGGCGATGACGAAGGTTTATTTCCATTCAAGGGAGAAACCAAACTTAATTTTACGGGTCCTAATCCACCTTTTGACCAACTTAATGTTGAAGGGAAGTATTCCTGGGTAAAAACACCTCGTTGGCGGGGTAATCCAATGGAAGTTGGCCCCTTATCCAGGATGCTTGTAGGCTATGCCTCTGGAAAACCAGAGTTTCAGGAAATTGTGGATAGCACCCTGGCTGCCCTCGAGGTGCCTGTTGGCGCATTGTTTTCTACCCTGGGCCGTACGGCTGCCAGGGCAATGGAAACAAAACTTATGGCCGAATGGGCGCTGGAGTTTTATGATAGTTTGATTAGCAATATCAAGAAAGGTGACCAAAAAATGGCGAATATGGATATCTGGGAACCCGAATTATGGCCTCCCGAAGCCAGTGGTGTTGGATTGAGTGAGGCCCCAAGGGGGGCCCTTGCACACTGGATTGTTATCAAAGATGGTAAAGTGGAGAACTACCAGATGGTTGTACCATCCACGTGGAACGCTTCGCCCAGGGATCCGCAAGGCCAGAAGTCGTCATACGAGGCTTCGTTGATAGGTACCCCTGTACATGATCCGGAACAACCCCTGGAAATAATCCGTACTATACATTCTTTTGATCCTTGTCTTGCATGTGCAGTACATGTATATGATGAGAAAGGTGAACATGTACATCAACTGAGTACATTTTAACTCTTAAATCGAGTATTATGAAAGATCAAAAAACGGACATGATCAGCAGTGCGGCGCGAAGCAAAATGAATTACCGCACCATGCAACGGATATATGTTTTCCAAATACCTACCCGGGCTTTTCACTGGATCAATGTATTCTGTTTGATTTCTTTGGGAATAACGGGGTATTTGATAGCGGATCCGCCCGCAATACAACACAGCACGGAAGCATATACATTGAATTGGTTTGGTTTCAACCGATATATCCATTTTGCTACTGGATGGGTGTTTACTGTAAACTGGGCGTTCAGAATTATCTGGGGCTTTTTCTTAGGAAACAGATGGGAAAAATGGAAGAATTTCATTCCTACAAAAAAAGCACAATGGATAGAAATGAAAAATGTATTGCTACAGGATATTCTTCTTGCAGAGAATAAGCAGCATGTTTCAATAGGACATAATGCCCTGGCCGGCTTTTCTTATTTCCTTCTTACATCCATTATTATTCTTCTTATATTTACAGGATTTGGCCTATACATTGGTATTTCAGACAGCTGGATTGTTGCATTACTTGGTTGGCCAAGTTCCTGGTTTGGAAATGAAATATTTGTGCGTTTCCTTCACCACATATTAATGTGGGTAATTATATTATTTTCCATGGTCCATATTTACCTCGTTTTCTTCCATGACTCCGTGGAGGGTAGGGGTGAGATATCTTCAATCATTAGCGGATGGAAATTCATTGAAGAAAAGATCTGGAGAAATTACATTGGTAAAGGAAAATGATATCTGAGTCAGATTCTTATATAACAGTTCCCGATATCCTCATCCTTGGTATCGGGAATTATTTGATGGGTGATGAAGGCATTGGGGTGCATGCCATTCGAATGTTGGAAAAAGAATCTTTCCCGGAGAGGGTAGCGTTGCTCGATGGTGGAACTGGTGGATTCCATCTAATGGGTCACCTTGAATCCCATGCTATAGTGATTATGATCGATGCTACCATGGATGGCAAACACCCTGGAACCATTTCGCTTATTAAACCAAAATTCGCATCAGACTTTCCGGCGGCCCTTAGCGCACATGACATTGGACTGAAAGATTTAATTGAATCGCTGATTGTACTCGATAAATTACCCGAAATTCATCTTTTCACCGTATCTATTGAATCGATTCAACCCATGCAAATAACTTTGAGTAAGGAAATTGAAGCAGCGCTTCCAAACATTAAAAAAGAGGTATTGGCTTTGGCGGAAAAATTTGCTTCCTTACCTGCCTGATCAGAGGTTTCCAAACCTAATTATTGTTCCAGACAGGTCCGATAATGACAGGTAGAAAAATGTTTGGGGTTCACTGATCTTACTTCCGAAATGAACACTTCGTGGTGTCTTTTTCTTTACCGCTGACATCAATCATTTTGTGGGGCCTAGTATGTTTTCGTAAATTTTTCAGGAATTACAATCACGAAATCTGCCGATCCTTTATCGTTATCAGGTAAAGAAGTATCATCATTTTCAGTAGATGATATAGTAATTATATTCAGCGCCGGTTGCGATCGTTTCAGGTAATAGTAAATCCCGCCAAATATGCGCGAATGATAATCCCCATTGTAATGAATGAATGTAGAGCCATTAACAATATTTTGCTCAATAAAGTGTGCCATAGTTAAATCCTTTGATGCCTGGGCCTCAACCATTGTAATAGAATCACCTACACCATGTACTTCCATAACCAAGATTGAATCATATCCGGGTGTTTCCATTGAATACTCCATAGGAAGTGGTGCCAGGTACTTTTGTGCTTCGTCAGATAGGGATGACAAACTATCAATACCATAGCGGGATACAAAACTGGCATACCTTCTTGGAATATTTGATGCTACAAATTTCAAATTATTGTCTTTTGCCAATAGTATCAATGGTTTGTAGTCTGTTTTATAGTTTTTCCATAAGCGCATTTGCGTTTCAAAACTCCGCGTACTGATTACACCATCAATGTATTCATCCATCATCAATTGATCATCCGATTCAAACATTTCAGCACCCAGGATCACATTTTCACCTTTCTGCTGAATGATTTCATTTGTAACTTCATATTGCAACCAGTGAGAAACCGCATTATTATGAAGTTCGCCAAAAAGAACAACATCAGCACTTACACCTGCTTTTATAATCGCTGTAAAATCAGTTTCATTCCCTTCCTTATCATATACCCTGTAGGCTGGTTTTTCCTGCGCTAATATGGTTCCTGTACATAAAGCGATGATTATTCCTACAATTATTCCTCTTCTCATAATTTTACTTTTAAGTTATTTTCGTGCAAATATAGTTTTGAACAGCACATTTCACTAACCCTTTACATGAATGGGGCACATGTTTTAAAAGGATCATGTTAGCAATTCAATAAATTATTTTTTAATTATTACTCTTCCGGAATAGTGGATTTCACCTACAACTTCTACCAGGTATATACCGGTTTTCAATAGGAATGTAGAATAACTTATTTTTTGAATACCTCCGGGTGAAATGTAGTATCTGGTATCAACTAATCTGCCCTGTCCATCAAAAACCTGAACCCTGACAGATTCCGCAGGATCTGGCAGTAAAACCGTAAACGCATTATTGGCAGGATTTGGATACAACTGAAGCCGGGATGATTCTTGTTTAAACTCCTCAAATCCCGTAATAGTCTGGTTTACATCTATGAAGAAATCTTTTGCCCCTTCGTCCTTCCCTTCCCTGCTACCGTTCCCATTTCTGAAAACCATCCCCAATCGAAATACATTGGTTCCATCTTCAACTTTATAATAAGTCCAGGGTGTAAGCGTTATTTGCCATTGGTCAGTCTGGCCCTGCACATTTGTCATCAATCCCATACCATCATCCTCACCCCAGTTGCCAATTACATTTTGCCATTCCGTCCCACTAACTCCACTCGTAACAATCCCAGAATGCATGTACACTTTTGAAACCCCCGTCAATCCCGGTGTACCCGCAGGATCAGAAAGCGTAGCATCAAAAAATATCGTGATTGGTTGCTTTGTATCAAATATTTCAGGTTCTGTCCATACTGCATTCAAAGACGGATCGGCTGCTACATATAGGAAGATGTCTTTGCCATTTTGAGAAGTGCCAAGGTTTTGTCCCGTTGCATCCCGGAAAAACATAGCCAATTTGAAAATTCGCGTGTCTGAAGACACACCGTAGTAGCTTTGAGGAGTAAGTGATATTTCCCACATATCCGTTTTACCGATCACCTTTGCCATTTCACCAATGCCATCATCCATCCCCGGATTTCCCACAGTAAAAGACCATGCAGTATCATTCGGATCAAGGATTACACCGGAATGAAAATACACCTTTTCTGCCCCAACAAGTCCTTTTGTACTATTAGGATCTGCTTGCGTTGCATCAAAAATAATTCGTATCTCCTGCTCCTGATGAAAAGAAACAGGTTCTGAAACAACAATTGGCTCAAAAACCTCAACCAACCCTGGCTCAGGCCATGTAACTTCCCTGTCAACAAAAATGTGAAATTCGCCAGGCTGGAGTTCAATGGATAAATTCTGATCCGTTACCTCGAATATGTCAGAACTGAAATAGTCAAACCAGTTCCCGGATTTGGAAAAATCAGGATCAATTTCCGCAGTTGCCAATCCGAAGTTGCCAATGATAGTAATTTCAAGGTCAGGATGAGTAATATTGATTCTCTGAGTTTCTCCTTTGGTTGTCCATTTGAAACCTTCGTTTTTGAAAACCTGCGGGTAATCATTCCTGAGACGGATGATTGCTGAAACTGCTTTATACAATTTTTGTCTTTCTTCGTTTTCATAATATCCAAGCCCTTCAGAACCCCAGGGTTGTGGCTTTTTGCCCAGCCGGCCATTGAAATCAATATCTACATCATATCCAAGCTCCTGGAATTGCCAAAGTAACTTTGGCCCGGGAACCATATAATGAAATGCAGCACCCAGCTTTACACGGTCAAGGGAAATCGGGTCTCTCTTAATATCGTAAGTGCCAAGGTGTGTTCCTCCATTGCGTATAGTATAAGACAGTCGTTGCTCATCGTGGCTTTCCATATAACTGATGTGGGTTGACTTTTCTGCCCCTGCAAAACTTCCGGCCGGATTTGCTCCTGACAATACCTCACGATAAGTGTGATTCAGATTATTCCAAAGTATCATATCCAAATCCGAAAGTACTTTTTCTTCATCACTAGCTGCAAAATGTTCCAGAATAATATATGCAGAAGGATCAAACACCCTTATCCGGTTAGCCATTCTAGTAATCAGATCAATCCTCGACTGATCATAATTTCCCCAAACTCCTACATCCGTTGTTATATTTTGTGTGAAACCTTTTGAAAGATCAAAACGAAAACCGTCGAAATGATACTCGTGCAACCAATAGGTATTAACTGAATCAACAAATGATTTTGTATAAGCGCTTTCGTGATTGAAATCATAACCTACACTGAAAGGATGCGTGGCTTCCTGATTGAACCATGGGTTGTCCGGGGCAGGTTTGTTGCCATCCCAATACATTTTAACCATTGCATTCTCACCAAATGCATGGTTAAGCACCATATCCAGGATTACAGCCATACCTTCTGAATGTGCTTTATCTACAAATGATTTCAAATCATTTTTTGTACCATAATATTTATCAGGAGCAAAAAAATAAGATGGATTGTAGCCCCAGCTGTCATTACCTTCAAACTCCATAATTGGCATCAATTCAATGGCATTTACACCCAGTCTCTTCAGATAATCCAGGGTATCTGTCAGGTCTTTATAATCGTGAGATCCCAAAAAATCACGAACAAGCAATTCATAAACAATCAGGTCACGCTGATCAGGTGCCTGGAACGTGGCATCAGTACTACTCCATATAAACTGCTGCTGCCCTGTTTGGAAAACAGTTGCTATGCCAAATTCTGTTTTATTATATGCAATAAGGTTAGGGTAAACAGATTCCGGTATAGATACATCGTTATATGGATCAACAACTTTATCTGCAAATGGGTCCCCGATTTTAATGATACCATCAACCCAATATTGAAAAATGTATTCTTTACCAGGCTCAAGGTTCGTTAACTCGATCCAGAATCGCTCTCCATCCGGAGTCCGGTTCATCAGGTTAACACCACTTATTTCCCAGTTAGAAAAATCACCAATTGCATAAACAAACTCCTTTCCGGGTGCAAGTAACACCAAGGTAACTTTGGTATCATCCGTTTGGTTATAGTTAATACCATTGACCAATCCTGAAGGTAATGGTACCTCCGGTGTAGGGCTTTTTATAATGATCTGGAAATTTTCAATTACTTCGACATCGACCGAATTGATCGTGGCTGTTGATTTCACTATTATACCACTGGATGTTTGGGGAAAATAGTCAAACGATAAAGAGGTTGTATTTGCGGTACCGGCAACTTCATTAAATCCTGCACCCTCATCAATAAACAGCTTTATCTGACTGGCCTGGCTTGATGTTTCAGAGATAAATGCAACTGAAGCACCTGCATTAATAAACAGTTCCTGATTTACAGGGGCAACTAACCTGATAAAATTATCTACGGCCAGATCCAGATAAATGTCACCGTTATTTGCTACAAATCCTCCATCAATATCTCCCGGATTGCCTGCCCCTTTGGCGGATCCGTCTGCATTCCTGAAAACCATAGCAAGCCGGAAATAGTTTCTACCTGCAGGGGCATTATGATACTCCCGGATTGTAGGTGAGAGGGCAAGCTGCCATTTGTCCGTTTCGCCTGTTACGGGAGTCATTTTCCCAATACCGTCATCCATACCCCAGTTTCCAATCACAAACTCCCAATCGGTACCATCGGGTCCACTGGTAACAAGGCCTGAATGCATGTACACATTTTCTGCTCCTACAAGTCCTGCATTACCCTGGGTTGCATCAAAAACCACAACAACCGAATCCTCGGCTTTTGCTGACTCAGGACTTATTGAAACTACCTGGGCTGATAAAGTAGTTATTAAAAACAGTGAACTCAAGCACAAAATTAAGTATCTCATTCCTCCACAATCTTCTTAAAATTCCACAATCATTCAAAATTCCCAAAAAAAATAATGAATTCGTAATCTTTGAAAATTATATTTTACAGCAAACGAAACCACAATCGATTTCCAAAAAGTGAATGGTAGTAAAAAATACTTACTTTTTGTTTTTATTAAATGACTTTCCTGCCAAAAACGAATATCCGATATTTGTTACAAGTGCATATCCTGGAAATTTCATACAACCCAATTTCATGATAAGATGAATCCGGCAATTCATGTTCAAAATATTTTGAAATCCTACAAGGATGTGAAAGCCGTAAGAGGCATTGATTTAGATATAGCAAAGGGTGAATATGTGGCCCTTCTTGGTCCCAATGGTGCTGGGAAAACCACTTTGGTGGAAATGATTGAAGGCATTCAGAAACCCGATAGCGGTGAGATACTAATCAACGGGATGGGGTGGTCGGGAAATTCGGAACGTCTTCACAAAATTATGGGTATTTCTTTGCAAGAAACCCGGTTTATTGACAAGCTCAGGGTGCGTGAAACGCTTAGGATGTTCGCTAGTTTCTATAATCTTAGCATTGATCGGGTTGATGAAGTATTGGAAATGGTGAATATGCAGTCAAAGTACAAAGCATACACCGAAAACCTGTCAGGAGGTCAAAAACAACGACTTGCCCTTGGTATTGCCCTGCTGAATGATCCGGAGATACTTCTTCTTGATGAACCAACAACCGGGCTTGACCCGACAGCACGTAGAGAAGTCTGGGACATTCTTATTGCACTTAAAGAGCAAAAGGGTACCACCATGATCCTCACTACGCACTACATGGAGGAAGCATCCTTCCTGTGTGACAGGATCATAATTATGGATGAAGGTAAAGTGCTGGCCCGTGGAACACTGGATGAGCTGCTTTCAGATTATATGGATGGTGAAATAATCGAATTTTCGATTCATGGATCGATTGCCAGGGCTGACCTGCCAAACTCAGGACAAATACGAAAGGCTGCATATAGCGAATCTTCAGAAAAATGGAACCTTGTGGTTGATGACCTGGTTTCGTACTTACCAAAACTGCAAAACCACCTCAACACCTTAAATCTTGAATTGATTTCACTTGAGTGCCGTAAAATGACATTGGATGATTTATTCATTCAACTGACCGGAAGGCGGCTGGATGATTAGTTAATTTTAATGTTCAATTTTATGCAGCAAGAAAACAAACCCACCTCTATAAAACAATATTGGAAGCAAACGTTTGTAAATCATGAATACTGAAAGAATAGTAATTACCGGATACCGACCTTTTGCAGGTAAAGAAGACCAACTATTAAAATTGACAATCTCACACGTGGAAATTCTTGGTAAAGAAGGCCTTGTTTCTGACAGAGAGCCAATAATAATGCAGTCAAAAGATGGGACAATCATTGAAGTCTTTGGGTGGAAATCAAAAGAAGCAATTGAAGTGGCTCATTCTAACCCAGTGGTGAATAAAATGTGGGAGGAATATGCGAACGTGTGTGAATTCATACCCGTTGGGGAATTGAACGAAGCAAAGGAAATGTTTTCAGAATTCACTCCCATTAATTGATCTCGGAATGAAAGAAATCAGCCTGTATGTTATGGCCGTCCTGTACATTTTAGCTGGCATCAACCACTTTGCCCAACCAAAATTCTACCTTCCAATTATCCCACCCTATGTACCCTGGCATAAAACCGTAAACATTATCAGCGGTGCATCTGAAATTTTGCTCGGCTTATTATTGCTTTATCCACCGTACTCCACATTGGGGGCATGGGGAATAATTTTGTTACTGGTTGCTATATTTCCTGCAAACATTTATCATCTGACCTCCGCAAAACCAGGAAGGGGTATCCCAATCTGGATTCTAACCCTTAGACTACCGTTTCAAGGCATTCTCATTTTATGGGCATGGTGGTACACTCTCCCAGGTTGAGAACCTAATTGGTTTATAATCTTTAAATGTTGAAATAGCCAATTAGAAAGGCAACTGACTTCACCTAAAAAATTGTATCAAGTAAACAAAGTGCTCTTAATAAGTAAATAGTAGAATAGAAAATCAGGTTAATCCGTTTTCTTTCCTTTATTTTTACCGTCAATCCACTTACCGGCTTGTATCTGTCCTAAATAATTAACAATTTTGCTTTTTTCATATTGCTTAATTGCCAGATCGATCTCAACCCGTGTGTCCCTTCTTATTTTTACAGCTGCATTAGAACCTTTTGTTCTTAATTCTATATAGAATCCTTCTTTTAATTTAACCGGTTTCGTAGCCGGTCTTCCTTTTTGATTTTGTCGCATTTATGAATTTTGAACTAATATAATGGATTTATTGAAATTTCCTAGTCAGGATTAATTTAGATTTTTGAGTGAATTAACCTGCAAAGGTATTTAAAGATATCCAGTTGCTTGATGTGAAGTTTAAAAAAAATCAAGATGTACCAGAAGTTGGATGAAGAATGCCCACACAATCCTTAACCCAACTTGGTTATTTTAAGATTTAAAAGTATATTAATCAACACTTTACCACTTCCTGTGGTACACTACATATTTTCTTTGGCCTTTATTTTATTTTTAAAATTTTTTCTTGTCATTTTACAAATTTACAAACGAGTTACGGAACGAACAAAAGGTGTACATCACTACAAATCAAATCCCAATTCCCAAATTTGTTTTCAATGCCGTTTAGGCTGATTTTACTAGAAAAAGCACCTCAAAATTTTTACTTTTTTAACATGAACGGCCAAGTTGGGTTAATTAAAACTGCTCTTTGGATAAATTTAGTCCACTTAGCACAATTAAACGTTACCCGTTGTAGATTTGCATTTAACATTTTTTACGAACTTTAGTCCTATCCAGAACCCCGTCCTTTGCGGATTGATCACTTAAACGTTTAGAATTATTGTTGGTAGCGAAACAATTGTGAGCTAAAACATGAAGCAAAACTTCTATAGCGTGATTACCGGAACGGGAAATTACATTCCAACAGAACGCATTAGCAATACGTATTTTCTTGAAAATGATTTTCATGATTCCCAGGGAAAGAAGCTTGAGAAATCGAATCAGGAAATAATTGAAAAGCTACTTGAAATTACAACAATCGAAGAAAGGCGGTACGTAACAGATGATTTGGTAACCTCAGATATTGCCTACTTTGCAGCAATTGATGCACTTAAATCTGCAAATATTGATAGGGAAGAATTAGACTACATAATCGTTGCCCATAATTTTGGAGATGTAAGTAATGATAACAAACGATTGGACATTGTACCCAGTTTGGCTGCACGGGTAAAACATAAACTGGTAATTACAAATCCCAATACGGTTGCTTATGATTTGCCTTTTGGTTGCCCGGGCTGGATACAAGGAGTTATTCAGGCTGATTATTTTATAAAGTCAGGTGATGCCAAAAAGATCCTTGTTATTGGTGCTGATACATTATCCAGGATATCCGATCCACACGACAGGGATAGTATGTTATATGCCGATGGTGCCGGAGCAGTTATTCTGGAAGCGAAAGAGAGTGATGCCCCCATCGGAATACTTGCCCACAAGACCCGTTCAGATACATTCTTACATTCCAACATGTTGTATATGGGTAAATCTTACAAACCGGCTCCAAAAAACGGGGAAGACCTTTTTTTAAAAATGAATGGTCGTAAACTTTATCAATATGCACTGGAAACAGTACCTCTGGCCATTAAAGAGTGCCTTGAAAAAAGTAATACAGAGTTGAGCGAAATTAAGAAGTTGTTGATTCACCAGGCGAATGGAAAAATGGATGATGCGATTTTGAAAAGGCTTTATTGTCTATACGATATCAATGATATCCCTGAAAACATTATGCCCATGACAATTGGCTGGTTAGGCAATTCATCGGTGGCAACCGTTCCCACGTTATTAGATCTTATTTTAAAAGAAAAACTGAAACCACACACAATAAATAAAGGTGATACTCTTGTTTTTGCATCCGTAGGTGCTGGAATGAATATTAACACGTTAATTTATAAGGTGTAAATCTTATCGTTGACCTTTTTTAGTTAATTTTTATCAATGGGTGGTTTTGCCCTTATATTCGTCGGTGAATGGTTGATCAACCGGTTCCCACAGTTCAATTTTATTACCCTCAGGATCCATAATGTGCACGAATTTGCCGTATTCAAAAGACTCAATTTCGTCAACAACTTCTACTCCATCAGCTTTTAATTCTTCAACAAGTGCTTCAATATTTTCCACCCTGTAATTAATCATAAACTCTTTTTTCGAAGGTTCATAATATTTGGTTTCTTCTGTCATCAGGCTCCATTGAAGGTAATTGACCTCTCCGGGTCGATCCGCATTTCTAAACTCGAACAACGATCCGTATTCGTTGGTCACCAATCCCAGGTTTTTATTATACCAGTCTTTCATACCATCCGGATCTTTACATTTGAAAAATATGCCACCTATTCCTGTTACTTTCTTTTTCATAACTGTGTTATTATTTTTAATGGTTACAAGATAGTAAATATCAGGTGATATGTGTGTGGGCAATAGGCGATTGAATAGGTTCCACAAATAAAGCTTCGGGAGGGGTAACCTGCGTCCTCCCAATTTAGGTATTTCGGTTCTTGGAAAAAGTGTTGTTTTGTAGTCTAAAACTGATTAACTCGTTTAATAACTGAAAATATAGTTGTTTAACTGAAAAAGACGTTATATATTTACCTTCGTGAATGAAATTGAATGGTTATTCTTATGAAGAAACTCACCCGAAAAGAGGAAGAACTGATGAAGGTCCTCTGGCATATCAAAGAGGGCTTTGTGAAGGATATAATAAAACAATATCCAAATCCCAGACCACATTACAATACCATTTCATCCTTAGTCAGATTACTGGAAGAAAAAGGTTTTATAGGACATAAAGTGTATGGAAACACGCATCAGTACTTTCCCCTGATTATTAAGCAGGATTATCGAAAGACTTTTATCAAAGATGTAGTGAAAGATTATTTTGATAACTCCTACAAGCAAACCGTTTCTTTGTTTATCGAAGAGCAAAAATTGAGCAATGAGGACCTTGAAGAATTAATGGAATTGATAAAATCTAAAAAGTAATGTCATGAAAGACCTGTTTATATATCACCTTGAAGTGGCCTGTTGTTTAGCTTCATTCTATCTTTTTTACATGATATTCCTCAAAAAAGATTTAAATTTCAATGTAAAAAGACTCTTTATTGTCTTTATCGGGATACTGGCATTCATTCTACCTGCAATAAATTTCAATTATAACTTAACAACCGGTGAAACACTCATCCCCGTAAGTTATTTCACAACGATTACGGATCAGATCGTTGCAATTACTCCAGCCCCGGTTTCAGCGAATGAGATGGATCCATGGTTGATTTTCTCCTGGATATGGGGAATTGGATTCGTGATAATGGTATTGAGACTATTGATCAGCCTTTTTCATGTTTATAAAATTCTGAAGGAAGCCGTACCGGCATCAGATAAAAATAAGTTCAGGATTACTTACCAGGGCGTACAATCCTTTTCATTTTTCAGGACCATCGTATTAAATGATCAACATTTTCAATCCGACTCAATGAAATACATCCTGGCGCATGAGAAAGTCCATTCGAATCAATATCATTCATCGGATGTACTGTTTATTGAATTGCTGAAATCGTTTCAATGGTTCAATCCCTTTGCATGGCTGTTTGCCGGGGAAGCTTTGAAAAACCTGGAATACCTGGCAGACCGTGAAGTGGTGGCTTCACTAAGCAATGCGAAAGAATATCAATTGGCAATCGTTCAACTGGCCCATCGCCCAGGCAGCAGGCTATTGAGGACAGAATTTTCTAAATCGAACTTAAAAAATCGAATCAATATGATGAATCAGCCTGACAATCAAAAAGTACATGCAGGGAAATTCCTGCTTTTATTCCCAATCATAGCAGCCTTGTTCATGTCTTTTTCCATGAAGATTGATAACCTGGATTTGCGAAAAGAAATTTCACAAATACTCCCTGTTTTAGATGTTACCAAATCAAAAATAAAGGAACCAATCAATCCTACATTTATAAAAAATCAACTTTTAAATGGTACGGAAAATAAATTCCATTCATCTGGACCAGATGAAGTGGACTCCCGAATTGAAGTGCTTACGCCAAAGGATGATCCTTTACATTCAGCATCTGGTAATAGATCTAATTATAGCGGATCGAATCAGCCCAAAGATGTCAGCTGGCCAATACAAAACGAACCGAAAAGAACTCCGGATGTACAAAGAGGTGACAATGCTATGGTAAAGATAGAAATACCTGTTTCCCACGGGATCCAAAATAATCAGGATTCATTACGTACGATCAAAGGAAGGGTAATTACAGAGGATGGCAAGGTATTTCCCGGGGCGAATATAGTAGTTAAAGGCACCAATATCGGTACTGTGTCAGACAAGTATGGCAATTTTGTATTGGAAGTAAGTCCTGGTCACCGTCAATTGATAATTTTCTTTGTCGGAATGAACAAAAATATTATTGATATTCAAAATGCGAATGAGTTTGTAATAATTTTAGTCCCAACATCAGAGAATAAAGAGGTACAATTCAATGGTAAAAATGGCATAATAATAAATGAAAAGGGCAAGTTAGTAGTGAATGAAAAGGACCAGCCATTGTATATCGTTGACGATAAAGAAATGTCGCCCGATGAAATCAGATCAATTGATCCTACGATGATTTCAAGAATAGATGTACTTAAAGATTCTGCCGCCGTAGCTAAATATGGAGAAAAAGCTAAATATGGCGTCCTTATCATTACATTGAAATAGTCGTTTATCAGTAACAGGAATAGTCAAATACCTTTGGGATTGGGGCTCTTTCTGCATTGCCCCAGCTTGATTCATAGCAAATTGACTGATTTTTTTTCGAACCAGAAAATCGGTTAATTTTCTGTTGTAAATTCGATATGGAATATTTATAAACTTACCATGCCACATAAAGTAAGATACAACAGAATAGTCTGCCGACCATGCTATTGACCACCATCAAAATAGCTTTCAGAAGTCTGCTTCGACAGAAAACATATTCAATTGTAATTGTACTTAGCCTTGCATTCGGGCTTTCCCTCTCCAATATATTATTTGTTTTTCTCTATCAGGAATTGAGCACCGATTCTTTTAATAGCAAAAAAGAACGCATCTATCGTTTATTGAGCAATAACCCCATGGGGCAGAAGGGCAAAATCTCATTTATCCTTGAAAAATCCACGGATCATTTAGCTTCCAATTATCCTGAAATTGAAGCAATATGTAAAATAGCAGCTGTTGATGAGGTGGTTTTGTCAAACGAAGGAACGGTGTGGGAGGACCTGATCGTCCTTGGTACTGACTCAAGTTTCTTTAAACTATTTGACTTCCCTCTGCTACAGGGAAACCAAGAACTAGTCTTGCAACCCGGTGGGATCGTCATCACCAATCAACTGGCTGAAGTAGTCTTTGGCCATAAGGATGTATTGGGTGAAGTACTCCTCCTGCAACAGAATGAAATTAGAAAGTATGTTACCGTTACAGGCGTTTTGGATGATATTCCAGGTAAAACACACCTTACATTTAATGCCCTTGTGTCCTATTCAGAATTTGATAACCCTTCCTGGGGGTCTGTTGACTATCTGCTTTTGAATGTCAATGCCAACCCATTGCGACTGGAGCAAAAAATAAACCAGGATAAGAATGTACCCGGATTATTAGGTCCCGGGAAGTCAACTTTTTATTTGCAACCACTCAAAAATGTCTATTTTGATCAGAGCAACACACGGCCTTATTCTGTTGCAAGGGATAAAATGTTTATTTGGATAGGCTGGACGGTTTCGTTTCTTATTTTACTCATTGCCGGTTTTAATTTTATCAACTTATTCCTTCTCCTGCTCATGAGAAGGAAGAAGGAATTTGGAATAAAAAAAGTGCTCGGTGCCAGTGTGG
>CAZONK010000007.1:0-36587 GCA_964581095.1 uncultured Roseivirgaceae bacterium | reverse complement strand
GGATGGTGAATCCGTGAAACTCGATTTAGTCGGCCAGTTTGGCGAATTCAAGCTTTCTTTCATCCGATAATTGGTTTGAGGTTTTGATCCTGTTTGATAAAAGGGATAAATATTCATATTGCTCAATAGCTTTCGTAAGGAAAGTTACATTTCCAGTCGTTAGGTATTGGGCGAAATAGGTCCTTGCTTTTCCTGCCAGTGGATTATAAATATTAACAGGATATATTATCAGGTTTGGATTGGGGTTTGCGAAAGTGTTCCCCTCGGAACCAAATTTTCCTTCGAGTGTTTCAATTGCGGATTGGAAGTTACGAAGGCTTTCTGCATGCATGTTTTTATAAAGATACAAGTCACCAATACTGTTGTAGGAATTTGAAATGAGGGTTTTATCCCCTTCAGGATAGTTATTAACTTTTATAGAACTATTGAAATAATGTAGTGCCGAGTCCTCATTGTTTTGAGAAGCGTACATTATTCCAAGGTTGGAATAAATAAACGATTGTGATACAGAATCTGTTATAAATCCATTGGGTGTGTTGATTTCTAATGATTTTGAAAGGGCGCTATGTGCACGATCAATTATTCCCGCGTCAATTAAAGCCATCCCCAGGTTCATCAGCGGTGTTAATATATTGGTTGAGTCATTGCTATTTTTTAATCTGAAATTAATTGATTCCCTATAATACTGAGTTGCCTGTGAATAGTCTTTTAGATAATAATAAACATTACCCAGGGAGTTGGTAACACTTTCAATATAAGCGGGATCATACTCGGGGTGGTCATTGTAAATTTGGCGGGAGGTTTTCAGATAGGGCAACGCAGAATAAGGATCATTAAGCTCGTATAGTGTCTGGCCAAGAAAAAGATAAGTATTTGCAAGTGAAGTACTTTCGGGGTCGCTAACTTCTTTAATTTTAACTGCTTTTAAATAATACTTTATGGCTTCGTTGTAGTTATTTAACATGAATTTGTACATACTTCCCATTCCGTGATAAGATCGGGCTATATCGGAGTGGTTTTCCGGCAATGCTATTTCCTTTATTTTGATAGACTTTTGCATAAAATATAACGCGCTGTCTTGTTTTCTGGGTTTGTTTAAATAGTAAAAATAAGCCCAGTGGTAATAAATTTCACCAAGTAAAGGATGTTCCTGGCCAAGTAAATGTATTCCTTCTTTTTCTGACTGGATTAAATATTCCTTCGCCGTTTCAAAATCACCAAGCCGTCGGTAGCAATATCCAAGCTGGTCCAGTGTATATATATAGGCCAGTGAATCTTTAAATGAGCTGGATTTTTCGAGGGATTGTGTATAAAAATTGATCGCATTTTCAAATTCTCCACGACTGGCCGCCTCTATTCCTTCAATAATCAGACCGTTATCGGAGAAATTAAAATCTCCAATGGAAGTTTGACAAATAGCTTCATTTGCCGAAATAAGGATCATTATAACCCATAATAATGAAAACCCGCCTTTCATTAAATTAGTTAAGTCACTGAAAATTCGTGATAATTTAGGGAAAATTCTTATTAAATCAATAAATGGGAATTGTGGAGGAAATAGTAGGATAAAACCAGTTGACAAATTAGCAGTTGGCAGTTAACAGTTTAATAAAAAAAATACCAACTGCAGACCGCAGATTGCAAACTGCAAACTGGGATTCTACTTGCTGATCAGCTTATCAAGGTAGTTCCTGAACTTCTTACTGTCATAGTTTGCCATTCCTACTTTTTTCATATCAATAAAACCATCTTTGCTCAAAACAAATGTTGTAGGAATGGAAGGAGATTCATAAATGGCAGGTATTCCACTTTCATAATCGGGTGTAAAAGCAGGAAAAGTAAACTTTTTCTTCTCCATAAACTTTCGGGATTTTTCAGGATCACGATCCAGGCCGATCATTACAAACATCACATTATCATTATCCTTATACTCTTCGTAAACTTCCTGAATGTTTGGCATTTCAGCTACACACGGAGCACACCAGCTTGCCCAGAAATTCAGGAACACGACTTTTCCTTTCAGGTCCTGAAAATCGAATTTGTTGCCATCCATTGTAAGAAGGGTGAAGTCATAGGCAGCATGTTCCTTTTCACTATCGGGAATTTCTGTATCCGGCGAAATTATGCCCGTAGCAAGAACCATACGTTGCGTAAATCCTGCAACCTCTGTAAACAATCCGGTTACCCATAGAATAGCAATCGTAAGGCCAAGTATGGCCCAGTCGCGGAGTTCTTTTTTCCAACTAAATTTAAACTTCATAAACCAATACGTATAGTCACAGTTTCAACAAATGTAATAATCTTACAAATCTCAAACCATTATAGTTCACTTTATGTGACGGACATCACGCCATGGCTGGATTTTGTATTGATGCCAGGAATTAAACTTATGAATGTATTGTTTAAAATAAAAAGGTGGATTGATTTTTTGTATATTCGTTTTATGGCTTAAATGTTAATCGTTTTTTAACCTATGAGTATAAATAAAATCGCACTATTTCTTTTCCTGTTTTTTGGTGTAGTTGCTTCAATTCAAGCCCAAAAAATCAAGTACAAAGATCTGTTCATTTTACTTAATGCTAAAAATTTTGAAAAAGGTGAAACCTTCCTGAGGAGATTTTTAATCCAGGATCCGGATCACCCCAATGCGAATTTCAATATGGCATTTTTGTATGTGTACAAGATGAATCAGCTGGACATGCTGAAAGATGCTGAAGCATATATTTCTTATGCCGACTCCACTATCATATATTATCAAAAAGCAAACTCATATATTACCGAAAAGGAAGTTAGAAAGCACGATGATTATTACCAGGATTACTTTCGCAGGGATTTGCGATCGGGTAAATATGGAGTAAAACACGCGGATGTTCAATTTGATATTGAAAACAAGATAAGGGAATTGCAGAAAAAAATTGAACTGGTTGGGAATATGAAAAAGTATTTCGATGGATTTACCCAATCTTATGACAGTATCAACGTGATTTACAAAGGTTTTCAAAACGATTTTTCTGGCTCTAATCATTTTCTTTTTACATCAGCAGATCCGCAAGTTGAGCAATTGCATCAAATGGAGGGTATTTATGATGATATGACAAAAAATTTCAGCAGTTATAAAGAAACTGTAGCGCTGATTGAAGATGCACCATACGACCAGGAGCTTGATATAAAACCTGTTGATGAATTCCAAGAAATCCAGGTACCCGATTATTATACGGAACGGATTTCAATTTTCAATTACAAGCAATGGGCAGAAGAAGCAGCATTTATCATCTCTGATGAAATTATGCCCCTGAAAAATAATATGGTGTCGTATGATACACAGCTTGATGCCTTACTGGTGCGGGTGAATGAAGGAAGCACAGTAGAAAATGAACTTGCTGAATTAACAAAAAAAATGCTGTTTGAGCAATTGCGAAATTATGATGAAGATCCGCTCCCAACAAATTTATTTAATTATAAAGTGAGTGAAATAAGTTATTATTCATTTCTCAACCATAAAAAGGGATCACTGGACTCTTTGAATATTGATTTTCAGATTGAGCAATATGATACCCTTCAAAAACATTTTGAACAGTCAATGACCTCTTTCAGTATATTGGAAGCCCAGGATATTGATAAAGAAAACGAATTCTATGAAGTTTTTATTACAGAGCGCTACACCGATGTGAACGGAATGGAAAATTATATTTCCGGCAAACGTACAGAAATTGATTCTGAGTATGAATACCTTACTTTCAAACTGGATTCGTTGAATACTCTTGCAAAATGGGCTTATTCAGAAAAAGACACCCTGCCGATGTTTGTCATCGATACACTGATCATACCGGATCAGTTTGTTGATAAGTCAAGTTATACATTTGCAATCGATACACTGCAAACAAATTATTGGATTAGCGGTGTACATGTTTCATCAGGTACCATTTCAAGTTATCTTTCAAATGTGAACTTCAACAGGGGGATCGATACACTTATTGTGAATGAGGTATTGCTTATATCTGATACACTTATAATCCCGCAAATTAAAACCGAACTGATCCCTGCAGATTCAGGGCGTGTATATGCCGTATTTTATGGAAAAGATTCCAAAGGAATGCAGTGTGTTGTTAACCTGATTGATACCGAGAAAACTGCTGTGCTATGGACAAAGAGTGTGACCCTGACCGCACCACTTAATAAGGCTGCTGTTGACAGCATTTCTCAAATGCTTACATTGACTTTTAAACCTTTGGAAGGTGGACCGGAAAAAGATACACAATCTGTTTGCTCAATTGATCTGCAAGGTATCTTAGTAAAATCCGACAAGTAGGCCTTACATATTGGTACCCGATCAGCCGAAGAAAAGGTAAGATATCAAAATTGCAGCGGTTATTCCAATCAAGTCTGCGAGCAACCCGGCAGTAATCGCATATCGTGTATTGCGGATACTTACAGCACCAAAATAGACTGCCACAACATACAAAGTTGTTTCGGTTGTTCCCTGCATTACAGAAGACAGTCTACCGGCAAACGAATCAACGCCGTACATATTCATTGTTTCTACCATCATGCCCCTGGCTCCACTGCCGCTTAGGGGACGCATAAAAGCCGTGGGAAGGGCATCTACAAAGCTTCCATCCAACCCGGCCATATTCACCGTGTACCGTACACCGTCAACAATCAAATCAAGCGCTCCGCATTCCCTGAATACCCCGATTGCAACCAGCATCGCAACCAGAAAAGGAATGATTTTTACGGCAATCCAAAATCCCTCTTTCGCACCCTCAATAAATGATTCATACACATTCACTTTTTTGAAAAGTGCCAATACAATAAAAAAGATAATGGTGCTAAATAATATGAGGTTTGCAGATACAGACGATATTACCTGTATCTGTTCCTGGGAGATTGTGCTAAAGTAAATGATAACCCCCACAATAAACGCTGTTAGGCTACCCAGGTAAATCAGGACTGTTTTATCAAGTAAATTAATCTTTTGGTACAACGAAACAATTATAAGCCCTCCAAGCGTTGCAAAATAGGTCGCCAGTAGTGTGGGTATAAAAATGTCCGAAGGATCAGCAGCGCCCATCTGAGCCCTGATAACCATAACATTAATGGGAAGGATGGTTAAACCTGATGTATTCAGTACAAGAAACATGATTTGTGAGTTCGTTGCCGTATCCGATTTCTTATTTAACTTCTGCATTTCTTCCATGGCTTTAATGCCCATGGGTGTGGCCGCATTGTCAAGTCCCAGCATATTTGCGGAAACGTTCATGATCAATGGACCGAACACAGGATGGTTAGGAGGGATGTCGGGGAATAGTTTCATTAATAAAGGGCCTGTCATCCGATAAAATAATGCTACAATACCCGCTTTTTCACCTATTTTCATTATCCCGAGCCACAGGGTCATTGCACCGGTCAATCCCAGGGATATTTCAAACCCAAGCTTTGACATTTCCATGGTTTTGTTAAATAGGTTTGGAAAAACTTCCACATCCCCCATAAAAATGAGACGCGCCAGGGCGACAACAAATGCGATAAGAAAAAAGGATACCCAGATATAATTCAGTACCATGTAACTACATTTCGTTGGCCAGGTGAATACAATTACATGCGACAATTCCGGCAGTCTCTGTTCGCAACCGGTTTGCACCCAGGCTTACCTTTTTAAATCCTTCTGAAATTGATTTCTCGATTTCTTCATTACTAAAGTCACCTTCCGGTCCAATCAATACCATTACACTGGAACCGGATTTTACACTTTTAAGAAGAGTTGCTGGATTGTCATTGTCAACATGTGCTATAAATTTTTGATGGCTGGTTATACCTGTTATAAACCGGTCAAAGGGAACAAGATAATTTAAAGAGGGCTTCCAGGCTTTTAAAGATTGCTTCATTGCAGCAACCGTTTTCCTTTCTACTCTATCCATATTAATTGATTTACGCTCCGAATGCGAGCAAAGAACAAAGTGTATCCCATTCACCCCCAATTCTACACATTTTTCAACAAACCATTCAGTCCTTGCAATATTTTTGGTTGGTGCAATGGCAATATCAATTTTATATGCGGGTTTTTCCTGCCGCTCCTGGCCGAAAATTTCAAATTTGCATTTTTTCAGGTCAGGAGACGTGATGGCTGCTTTGTAAAACATTCCTCGCCCATCTGTGAGGTGAATGTTGTCTCCAGATGTGAGCCGCATAACTTTTATACAATGCCTGGACTCTTCCTGTGTAAGGAAATTTGAACCATTTGGAATATCAGGTTGATAAAACAATTGCACTGGTTACCCTCCGTACTTTGCATAGAGGGTATCTACAAATCCGATATATTCCTCCATACATGCATCGGCCATCTTTCCCTCCATAGATTTCCACGCGTCAAATTTTGCAGCACCTTTAAAGTCAAAGCCTCCGGGACGTTCTCCGGAAACATCACCTTCTACTGCTTGCTTATACAAAGCATAAAGTATTAATAGTTCTTCATTATCTGGTTTTTGGGGTAAATCCCTTGAGCGGACCACTGCATTGTCAAACTTGTCTTTAAGCTCCATTGTTAAATTATATTTTTATGCAAATTATCATTTTTTACAAAAAAATAACCCCTGCAGTAAAATAAACTGCAGGGGAAATCAAATTATAGAATCCAGAAATTATCAGCGATCACTCATAGCTGCATAATCCCTTGTGTTTTCACCGACATAAATTTGTCGTGGCCTTCCAATTGGCTCATTGTTTTCCCGCATCTCCTTCCATTGGGCAATCCAGCCAGGCAACCTGCCTATGGCAAACATTACGGTAAACATATCCACCGGAATTCCTAAAGCACGATATATGATGCCTGAATAGAAGTCCACGTTTGGATAAAGCTTTCGCTCAACAAAGTAATCGTCATGTAATGCAACTTCTTCAAGTCCTTTTGCAATATCCAGGATAGGATCGTCAACACCCAGCGCTGTGAGTACATCATCTGCAGCTCCTTTGATTATATTTGCACGAGGGTCAAAATTCTTGTAAACCCTGTGTCCAAATCCCATCAAACGGAATGGATCGTCTTTGTCTTTCGCTTTGTCCATCCATTTAGCTGTGTCACCACCATCCCTTTTAATTGCTTCAAGCATCTCAATTACAGCCTGGTTAGCACCACCATGAAGCGGTCCCCATAAGGCGTTTATTCCTGCTGAAACAGATGCATACAGGCTTGCCTGTGATGATCCAACAATCCGGACAGTAGATGTTGAGCAGTTTTGCTCATGGTCGGCGTGTAAAATGAAAAGTTTGTCAAGGGCCCTGCTGATAACAGGATCCACTTCATAGTTCTGACCAGGCCATTTAAACATCATGTGTAACATATCTGATGTGTAGTCCTTGTACTTCCCTGGATAATTCACAGGATGTCCCATCTGGTGCTTATATGCCCATGCGGAGAATGTTGTGATTTTAGCTATAATCCTTTGGATGCTCAGGTTTACCTGATCCATTGCCTTTATAGGATCAAGGGTCTGAGGATAGAAAGCAGTCAACGAAGTAACCAATGAGGATAGCACCCCCATCGGATGCGCAGTGCTTGGGAACCCATCAAGTATCTTCTTGATATCCTCATGCACCAGGGTATGTTCATAAATTTTTTCGCTAAATACCCCAAATTCATCTTCGGTTGGTAACTCCCCGTAAATTAATAAATACGCTACTTCCAGGAAATTTGATTTTTCCGCCAATTGTTCAATTGGGTATCCCCGATATCGTAGTATTCCCTTTTCACCATCTAAAAACGTGATGCTGCTTTTTGTAGATCCGGTATTCTTGAATCCATAATCCAGAGTAATTAATCCGGAAGCTCCACGGAACTTACCGATATCAATTGCCTGTTCATGTTCGGTACCCTCGATCAAGGGTAATTCGAACGAATTCCCATTTACTTTTATCTCGGCATGATCAGTCATAATTGCATTATTTTAGTAGTTTTTGCACGTAATATTTCGTGCTTACTAAGTTAGTAAATAATGACCAGATAATGAACATTTTGGAGCCTGAAATATGGTTAATTATTACCCAATATCAGGGGAAGCCCTTCTTTTCCACTTCCAATGATTATTACTTTTGTATTGGGCGATTTAGCAAGTTCTGTTGTAGCTTCAATCCCCCTCATTTTCAGCAAGTTGTCTGTAAGGCTATTGTTTATAATTCTATTTGCTGCAGCTTCTCCTTCGGCGCCAATTCGCATTCTTTCGGCTTCACTTCTTTCTTTATCCAGACGGAACTGGTACGCAAGCGCTTCCTGCTCCTGTTGGAGCTTGCTTTCGATAGCTTTTTTTATGTTCTCAGGCAGGTTGATAGAGCGGATAAGTAACGCATTCAATTGTATGTTGTTTCGTTCGTTACTAAGTGTGCTTGAAGCCTCTTCTATTATCCTCTGTTCAACAGCTGACCTCTTGGTTGAGTATATTTCTTCAGCCGTAAAAAATCCCATTACATTTCGCACAGCTGAACGCACTTCAGGGATCACAAGAACGGTTATGTAATTGGTACCAAACGTTTCCTGAACATACCCTATCCGATTGGCTATAGGATTAAAACGCACAGATACATCCACTGAGATTGACAATCCGTTTTTGTCCAGGACATCCATCGCTTCTTCGGTGGTTTGTTCCTTTACATTGTACACATACATGGTGTTCCATGGGGCTATTATATGAAAACCCTGCCTATACACAACATCTTTGTCCAGGCCACTAGTGAACTTTTTAAATAAGACCCCGGCCTCACCAGGTTTAATCGTTAAGAAAATACTGCTTGAAAGTGCAATGATGAATATCAATCCGGCCACACCGGCCACTATAAGGGGTAAGAATTTTCTGTTGTCCATAATTTATTACGTTGTTTAGTTTATCCCACAAAGTAAGTATATACAGACATCATTTTGAAACAATCTATAGTGAATTATACAATGATGAATTTAATTAATCTTCAACGCACAGCCTCCGCACCTTTTCGAAATTCTCATAATAGCCCAGGTTTCCGGCGATGGTCCAGTCTAAACATGCGCCATCCTTGTTGCCAACGCTAAACCTGGAATTACCACGGCGCGAATAATACACACCATCATTCGAATTTATGGATATTGCAACTGTGTAATTATTAATGGCATCCCGATGTTTTCTAAGCGTGTCTAAAACAACCCCACGCCGAAAATATGCATCAGCATTACGTTCATTATATTCAATTGAAGTTGAAAAATCTGTAATTGCATCTGAAAATTTACCCAATCCAATATTCAGATTGCCTCTGTAAAAGTAGTATCCATAAAAATCAGGGTTAAGTTCGAGCAGTTTGTTTACTTCATCCAAAGCCGATTCATTGTCACCAATTTGCTGCAGGGCTATCAACCGGTAGTACCTGTTACTTTCATTTTCAGGAAAAGATTCAGTTAAGAAAGTAAAATCATTGACTGCGCCCTCAACATCACCTGAAGCCATTTTCGCCTTTCCTCTCATAAGATGTGCATACCCTGAGTTATCAACTTTGGTTTTCGAGATGTACATATCTATGTTTTTGCTGGCATTTTCATATTCACCAATATTTTTATAGGCCATTCCTTTATACATGTAAGTAACGTATATCAGGCTATCTTTTTTATTCGCCAAATTGAAATCGTCAATGCTACCACGGTAATCACCTTGTTTGTACCTGGCTACTCCACGAAAGTAGTAGTACTTTGACCGGGAAGAATCGCGTTCAATGGCCTGCGATAAATAATCAATGGCTTTATCCGTATCAACATTCAGATAGTAATACCCGGCACGGAATAGCTTGTCTGAGGGGAGTTGTGCTTTTGCCAGAACCGGTAAAACAATTAGAGTAAAAATGAAAATATACTTCTTCAACAATTAAATAATTTTCTTAAAAAAATGGGCAATAAAATTACCTTTGCCCGCTCTGTGAAATTGCTAATCTAAAAAATCTAAGCAAATATATGGATTTTAAAGCATGCATATTTGATTTGGACGGCGTAATCGTAGATACGGCAAAGTATCATTATTTGTCATGGAAGAGATTAGCGGATGAAATAGGATTGGATTTTAATCACTCCATTAATGAGCAACTCAAGGGGGTAAGCAGAATGAAATCCCTTGATACGATACTTGCACAAGGAAAATTGCATTTCAATGAAGGGAAAAAATTCAGCCTTGCAACACGTAAAAATGACTGGTTTATTGAGTATTTAAACAATATGTCATCAAATGAAATATTGCCAGGAATACTCCAGTTTCTGGATTATCTTGATGGGGAGGGAATAAAAAAAGCGATTGGTAGCGCAAGTAAAAATGCCCGTCTCGCATTAGAAAAAATCGACCTTATTGACAGATTTGATGTAATCGTGGATGGGAATATGGTAGATAAAGCAAAACCAGATCCCGAAGTGTTTTTATTGGCAGCACAGAAGATGTATGTGGAACCCCGGAAATGTATTGTTTTTGAAGATGCAGTGGCAGGGATAAAAGCAGCACATAACGGTTCAATGCTTTGCGTTGGAATAGGGAATCCGGAGGTGTTATCGGAAGCCGATTTTGTAATACGTACATTTGAAGGTTTAGATTTGAAAAATTTGTTGTCGAATAAACAAGATTGAATTGCTAAATGAAGAATTATATTAAACACGATGAGTGGAAGGTAATAGAAGAAGGGTTTAATCCCGAATACAACCGGGTTTCGGAAAGTTTGTTTAGTATAGGGAATGGCAGATTTGGCCAAAGGGCAAATTTTGAAGAAACCTACACAGGTGATTCACTCCAGGGTAATTATGTCGCTGGTGTATATTATCCTGATAAAACCAGGGTAGGGTGGTGGAAAATAGGATATCCGGAGTATTTCGCCAAGGTGCTAAACGCTCCTGACTGGATGGGCCTTACAATTTATGTAAATGATGAATTAGTGGACCTCGCCAAATGGAAGATTTTGGAATTTCAGCGTGTTCTTGAAATGAAGTCAGGAATTCTATCCCGCAAAGCAACCATTGAAAATACACTTGGAAACAGGCTGTCAATTTCATCACAACGATTTTGCAGTATGGCAGATGATGAAGTAGCTGCCATACGATATACTATATCACCTGTAAATTTTGATGCCGAAGTATCTATTGAATCTTTTGTTGATGGAACAGTAGTCAATGAAGATTCAAATTTTGATGAAACATTCTGGGATGAAGTCAGCCAGGCAAGTGATGATCAATTCACCGTTGTAACGGTAAAGACATTAAAAACTGATTATATAGTAAGTACGGGTATTAAATCTGTAGTAAAGTCCGGAGAGAGAAATGTCGATCTGGTTGTTACCGAATCAAAGGCAAAATTTGCATCTGCGTCATTTCAGGTTAGTGTTTCTTCTGGAAAATCCTGTGTGATAGAAAAATTTGCTAGCATTGTTTCCTCTCTCAATTATGATGAATTGAAAATTGAGGAAGCATGTAGAAATGCAGTAGAAAGAGCTTCAAAATCAGGTTTTGATAATTTATATACCGAGCATCAAAAAAGCTGGGAGCAGAAATGGAATGATAGCGACATAACCATCCATGGAGATGTTGCGGCACAACAGGGAATACGTTTTAATATTTTTCAACTAAACCAGACATATACAGGGGAGGATCCAAGATTGAATATTGGACCGAAAGGATTTACAGGTGAAAAGTACGGAGGAAGTACATATTGGGATACAGAGGCTTATTGTCTTCCATTCTATTTGTGCACATCTGAGGAAAATGTGGCAGAAAACCTACTGCATTATCGGTACAATCAACTGGGCAAGGCCATTGAAAATGCTGAAAAGCTTGGATTTGTTAATGGGGCGGCCCTCTTTCCAATGGTTACCATGAATGGCGAAGAATCTCACAATGAGTGGGAAATCACTTTTGAAGAAATTCATCGGAATGGCGCGATTGCCTTTGCGATATATGATTTTACAAGGCATACGGGGAATATAAATTACCTGAAAAATCATGGATTGGAAGTATTAATTGCAATTTCAAGATTTTGGTCCCAAAGAGTCAACTGGTCCAAGGAAAAGGAGCAATATGTTTTGCTGGGGGTAACGGGACCCAATGAATTTGAAAACAATGTAAACAATAACTGGTACACCAATACAATTGCGTCATGGACACTTTCCTATACTATTGAATCAATCCGGAAAATTGCAGATTTGGATCCGGGTTATATTCAGGATCTTTTTAAATTTCTTTCTTTTTCAGATGCGGAGGTAACGAAATGGGAGGAAATAATAGATAAAATGTATTTTCCTTTTGATGAGGATAGGGGTGTTTATCTTCAGCAGGATGGTTTTTTGGACAAGGAAATTATTCCCGTAACAGAAATTGATTCAGAGGAGCTGCCTATAAACCAACACTGGTCCTGGGATCGAATTTTACGTTCGTGTTATATAAAACAGGCCGATGTACTTCAAGGGCTTTACTTTTTTGAAGATCAATTCGATATTGACGTCATTAAGAGAAATTTCGATTTCTATGAGCCTATTACTGTACATGAATCTTCACTTTCTCCATGTGTTCATACGATCCTGGCTTCATGTCTGGGGTATAAGGAAAAAGCGTATGAAATGTACCTGCGGACTGCACGGCTTGACCTGGACGATTACAATAACGATACAAATGATGGTTGTCATATTACCAGCATGGCAGGAACCTGGTTAGCATTTACTAAAGGATTTGCAGGCTTGAGGGTGAAAAACGAAAATATTTGTTTTAGTCCCTACATTCCCAATAACTGGGACGGATATAAATTTCGAATTACGTTCAGGGGCTCCCACCTGGAGATTGATGTAAATACCCAAAATATAATCGTCAGGAATTTATCTGATTCCGATTGTGGTATCGTTATGTATGATAATGAATTTGTAATCAGACAAAATTCTGAAGAGAGTTTTGAATTGAACATGCAATTTAATCACGAGGCAATGTGAGTAACCGGCCTATGATTAGAATGGCAAATAGGTTTCCCCATACTGCTTCAATTACTCCAATATTCCTGACAATCCGGATTGGATCCTGATAGATCGTGTCGGTTCCTCCCAGGATATTGAAACTATAATAAATGCATTCTGAATAACTGGGAATACCAAGGGGCAAAACAACACCAAAACATCCGGGAGAAATGAAGTTTATAAGATCAAATATGCTTGCGAATGAAATTCCAATCATTAAGTAGACACAGGCGGCACCCCATATTTTACTGATTGTAAGCTTATTACTGCTGAATATATCTTTTATTGAAAGGAAAATAACATATACTTCTATTGGGAAGATCGTTGCATGTAATCCAAATAAATAAGCTCGCCGATTTTCAAACTCAAGTATATTGTAGTATGGAAATTCTGTAAGAAATCCGATGAATATTACCATCGAAATGATAATGAATACACCCTTGATTATGATTGTGTTGGAAATAAAATTCCGCATTAAATCCCAAAGCAGAAGGGCATAGATTGCTGAAAAAAATGAAAAAAGAGTGATAATAAGTTTCGAAATTCCACTTGTCTGATCACTTAGAATCACATCCGATAACAGAAGGCCAACGATGACAATCACGGATTGAATGATTACGATATTTCTATAATCTTTTTCTTTTTCAAGAGTTAACTCACTATCAGTGAGTGATCTTTCAAATTGAATCATGTTGTAATATATGGGTTTATGGATTTATTAATGGCATGCGGAATTATTTCAGTAATAAGACAATTGATTTGAAAATAGGTTTTGTACCTATAATTTGTTGGCCGTGAAATTGTGTTTTTGCAAGTAAAAGGATATAAATGGGACTGAAAAGATATTTTGTCATAGTTATTGTTTTTATTAGTTCGCTTTCGACAGCGTTCTCAACAGACGTGGAACCTCCCATTTTTAAAGTAACAATCGAAAATGATAATTTGTTTGTTTGTCTTAATATGGAGCCACCTTGGGATGTTAGTAGTATTACGCTCAAACTAAAGGGTGGTAAAAAAAATGTAATCAGGCCGGTGTCTGGGAAAAACTGCAAGACTCTCTTTTATCTTGATTCATGGCATGCGCAACTCATAAAGGTCAAAGGAGTAAAATCAATTATTTATAATTGTGTGTCCTCTTCAAAAAAAGTAGAAGTAGATCAGAATCAAAACCGATTGTTGATTTCTTATCTTCCCTAACTTTTTCTTTACATTTGGGTATGGAAGTACTTGGAATAGATATTGGAGGTACCGGAATTAAGGGTGCACCTGTAGATATCGAAAATGGCATTTTTACCCAGGAAAGGCTTCGGATAGCTACACCACAACCTGCTACACCTGCAAATGTTGTAGAAACTGTTAATGAAATTGCAGATTATTTTAACTGGAAAGGACCCATAGGTTGTGGGTTTCCGGCTGTAGTGAAACATGATACGGTATTAACTGCCGCTAACATTGATGATTCCTGGATTGGAAAAAATGTAGGGAAACTTGTCAACGAGAAAACAGGGTGTCGCACACATGTAATTAACGATGTGGACGCTGCCGGACTAGCGGAGATGACTTTTGGAGCAGGAGTTGGCCGGAAGGGAACAACAATTGTAGTTGCACTTGGAACCGGTATTGGAACCTCTATTTTTACAGATGATTACCTGGTATCGAACTCTGAGTTCGGACATATCTATTTGATCAATGGGGAAAAAGCAGAACTGTACACTTCGAATGCGGTGCGAAAAATGAAAGAATTGGACTGGAAATCCTGGACGAAAAGGCTCAATAAATTTTTCCAATATATGGATGATTTGTTTTGGCCCGATCTCTTTATCGTTGGGGGAGGGGTTATAAAGTTTCACGAAAAATTTCTTCCGGATATTAAAACAAGAGCTGAAATTGTACCGGCGAAATTACTTAATCATGCTGGGATAATTGGTTCGTCGCTTGCTTATAGTTATTCAGAAGGGCATGGGAATTAATACTGTGGTCCACAAATCCTAAAGCTATTCACAATTGCAATCGGAATCACAATCCTTCTTTCCATCGAATTTGGGCTTTAATTTTATTCCTAGATAAATAACTGCAATCAGTGAAATTATTGCAAGTAGAATTCCTTGAACCATATTACCAAATATACTAAATAATTATATTCATTTAAGTAAGGCGTACACCGCCAGGGAGGATAAGTAAGCCATCGCAAACATATATGTAAACTGTATCAATGGCCACTTAATGCTTTTTGTTTCCCGGTAAACCACTGCTAACGTACTCATACACTGCATAGCAAATGCATAAAATACCAGTAGTGAAAATGCTACAGCCATTGAATAAACCGGTTCACCGGTATCCGGATTAATTTCAGATTTCATTTTTTCCCTTATTGTAGCGGTGTTATCCGCGTCTTCACCAACACTGTATATCGTGGCTATCGTACCAACGAAAACCTCGCGGGCAGCAAATGATGTAATCAAGGCTATCCCGATTTTCCAATCGAATCCGAGGGGTTTAATGGCTGGCTCGATACTTTTTCCCAGTATTGCCGCGTACGAATGTTCCAGACGATAAGCACTCAGCGCACTACGATACGCTTTGTCCTGCATATCCATGCCTGGTAGTTTTGCGTTTATGGTGTCTTCCGCCCTGCTCATATCCTCCGATGGTCCAAATGAGGCCAGTACCCAAAGTATAATCGAAATAGCCATGATGATTTTACCGGCCTGAAAAACAAATGTTTTGGATTTTTCAAGCATCATAAGGCCCACATTTTTCCACCTGGGAGTTTTATATACCGGCATTTCCATAATGAGGAAACTTTTTATATCGGACTTTATGATCAGATTGAATACCCAGGCTGAAATTAAAACAGCCACAAACCCCAACAAGTACAATGAAAGTAATGTCAGGCCTTGCAAATTCATGAATCCAAATAATTTAGTGTCAGGAACAACCAGGGCAATCAGGATGACATATACAGGCAATCGTGCCGAACATGTTGTAAGTGGAGTTACCATGATGGAAATTATCCGTTCCTTCCAATTTTCAATATTTCGGGTCGCCATTACTGCAGGGATGGCGCAGGCAACACCTGATATCAGTGGAACAATACTTTTTCCGCTCAATCCAAACTTCCGCATAATACGATCCATAAGGAAAACAACACGTGCCATGTAACCCGAATCTTCAAGAATTGCAATAAAGGCAAACAGAAGGGCAATTTGTGGTATAAAAATGGCAATTCCACCTATGCCCGGAATAATCCCCTCAGCAATGGCATCAACAAACAAACCCCGTGGAAAAGTGCTTTTTATCCAGGAACTGGATCCTGCAAATAATTGATCAATCCAATCCATTGGCGTTTCGGCCCAGGAAAATATCGCTTGAAAGATGATGAATAAAATAGCAAAGAAAATGAGGTATCCATACAACGGATGCGTAAGGTATTTATCGAGTTTGTCGGTGAACTTTATTCTCCTCGATTCGGCTTTCCTGGTTTCAACACTAGAAACGACCCCACCAATGTATTTGTATCTATCTATGATTTCAGAATTCTGTAATCCGTGGAGATGACTTTTAAATTCTGTTTTTATTTCCCGCAGAAATACTCTGTCATTATCCGATAAGCCCGCAATAGTTTCTGTTTGATTGAGATATAGAGCAACTAAATATTCATTGGAGGTGTTTAGTTTTTCCTGTATCCTGGACTTTATTTCCTGTGGTACTTGCGGATGGTATCGGTATCCGTTTGACTTAAATTTCTTAACATTGCTGAAGGCATTGATGAGGTCATTTATACCTTCCCCAGATCTCGCATTAATAGGAATAACACGAGTGTTTAGTTGTTTTTCAAGGCTGTTTGCATCGATAATGATCCCCTTTTTGTCGGCTACATCCACCATATTTAGTGCACATATGACTGGTAAACCAATATCTTTAACCTGGGTTAACAAAAGAAGGTTGCGTTTTAAATTTGAAGCGTCAACTATTACTACTACCAAATCAGGGTATTCCTGATTATTTGAGTCAGTCAGGATTTCGAGTACAATAACCTCATCTTTTGATCGAGGATAAACACTATAGGTACCAGGGAGGTCAACAATAGTAGCATGCTCTCCATTACTTAGTCCAATGGTTCCGGTTTTCTTATCTACTGTGATGCCTGGATAGTTTCCAATTTTTTGACGAAGACCGGTAAGTTGATTGAATAATGATGACTTTCCAGAGTTTGGATTGCCAACCAGTGCGATTGTACTATTTATAGATTTAGCTTTCTTTCTTTTTATTGTTGTCTCCACTTATACCAACTCTATTGTTCCTGCTTCCTCTAAGCGTAATACAAGATCATAGCCAGAAATACGTACGCATATAGGATCGCCTGTAGGTGCAAAATATCGCACTTGTACTTTTTCTCCCGGAAGACATCCCATATCCAAAAGCTTTGTTGTAATCAGGCTTTCTTTTATTTCTTTGATGTTTCCCGACTCACCCACCTTAAGATCAGCCAATGTTTTCATTCCTTATTTAGAATGTTTCTAAATAACACAATCGCAAATGTAAATGAAGTTTACTTAATAAATAGTGACATTTGTCATATTGTGGGGATTTAAATGGTTTTGAAAATCAATGTATAAGAGTAACTCGGTATTCTGATTTATCTTTCTTCAATAAGAACAATTATCAGTTTTTCTTCGTTAAGTGACTTATAATAACATAGATTTTCAAGTTCAATATCCCCGATGATATAACTCCCTTCAGCGTTTGAAAATTTTTCAACTATTGAACTAAATCTCGATAAATCAATTGAGGAGTAGGGTCTGTAGCGCATATAAACCCTTACAGTTATCCCGTTGTCTATTTTTAATTTATTCCCCTGCTTAAATTTTTTGTATTCGTATTTATAGTTGTAGCGCAATGCAGAAATATCAGATACAATGGCAGAACCTGTAGGTTCTGCTCCAGCTCCTTTGCCTACAAATAGTTGATTTTGAGAAAAACCACTCTCGAGAATTATGCCATTGTACTCTTCTTTAACATTCGATAATGGAGAATTTCCATTTATAAATGCCGGCAGGCAATATGAATAAACGGTATCATCTTTCCGTGTACATTTTGAAATGAACTTTATTTTTTTACCCGTTTTCATGGCAAAATCTATGTCAAATTGTGTAAGATTTTGAATTCCACTTAAAAATATTTCTTCCGGATTTGTGAACAAACCAAATGTATGAAGGATTGCTATGCAGGTTTTGTAAACTGCATCGAAACCCTCAAGATCAAGGGATGGATCTGATTCTACGAATCCAAGCTCTTTGGCTTCATCCAATGCAGATTGAAATGATTGCCCTTTCTCAAAGACATTTGATAGAATGTAATTTGTTGAACCATTAAATATTCCTTCAACTGAAGCAAGCAAATCATTGTCGTAGTACTCTTCCAAATTTCGAATAATAGGAATACTCGCACAACATGCGGCTTCATACAAAAACGGAACTGCATATTTGATTTGAAGTTTATATAATTCCTGCAGGTTTTCAGCGATCATCTTTTTATTTGCCGAGACTACCGCTTTCTTGTTGATAAATGCTTTTTTTACTATACTAAAAGCTTCATCTGCATCATCTATTAATTCAACTATAACATCAATCTCAGGATCATTGAATAGTTCATCAGGGTTCGTTGTGAAAATATCTTTTCCTAATGTCCTTTTTTTGTCGGGTTGTTTGATGCATATTTTTTTTATTTCAGCATCAATGCCGTTGGTCTGATTAAGTACATAGGCTAATCCCTGGCCTACACAGCCAAATCCAAATACACCAAGTTTAATTGATTGATTCCTCATTTCTTTCTTTTTAAATATTTCATCAATAATCCCTGGCTGGATATTATCAAAGAAAAGAAGAATGATCTGGGAATTTCCCTCCTGAAAGCCGGAGGAGAAAATAAGTGTTGTTTACAAAGTTATCTCTCCAACTTATCTTTCTTCTTTCTTATAGAAGATGGATTTAGCACCATTTCCGATATAATTACGAATGGTTGCCAAGGTTTCACAGGGCCATATCCCTTCACCTTTCATGATAAGTCAAAACCAAAGAACGAACTGCAAAGTAGTTGCTCAAATAAATGGGATGCAAGCGTATTGCATAAATTATTTACAATATATAATTTGACGGAATCTAAAATATTATTCCTTTGGTGTTCGGGATAGTAAATATACTTTTCCCTTTTCATTTGTTATCACCAGTTCATCCTGAGAAATGTAAGCGATAGCTTCCGCCTGGCCTGATTTTCTGAATTGCTTACAAATAGTGGGAATAAATTCAGTTTTTACGGGATCGTTGATAATGTCAAAGAAAAAAACTTTCCCGTATGTTAGTAGTACAATTTCATTCCCATCGGGACTTATATCAGCAGATGTGATTGGAGATTTTAAATATAGAGAATCAATCAGGGTTATGTTTCCTGATGAATTAATTTTATAAATATGGGTATAGGGCCACTTTATGTTTTTTGAAAAGAGATAAAAATGATCATCATGCCAGAAAAAAGCCTCACAATCGTAGTTTAACTCATTCTTTGAGGTTGGGGGATATTCCGTCTGATCAGGGTATTCAAATGAAATGGAATCCGTAACCTGCAAACTAGTATTTAGTTTGAAAATCTTTAGATTTTTACGGTTGTTACCATTGTTGCCAAAATCACCTACGTATATTGATCCCTTTTTGTCAGAGGTTATATCTTCCCAATCAATATTGGTTACATCTTCTATTTCATAGTTTCCCGAAAGGACAACTTTATCATCTATTATCCTAAATGCATAGAATATTTCAGGAGTTCCGCTGTCTCCATGCGTATAAATAAGACTATCTGTATGCATCAATCCCGAAGACTCCTGTAAATGTTTGGGAAGTTGACCAATTTTAGAAATTTTAATTTTGTAATTATTAATTATTTCCTCATCACTTTTATAAGGACATCCTGACAGGATACTTCCGATAGCAATCCAGAGTGGAATAAGTGCTTTAAACATTTTGTTTGTAAAATCTCGTAAAAACTTCAATCCTAATTATGACGTTTATAATTTTGCGGTATCAAATAATTATATTTGAAAATACCTCACTTTGATTCAATTCAAATATAAATGGAACAAGAATTGTTATATAATTGTAATTGAGAGGAATTTAGTATTAATCAGAAAATCATTTAACGTTAATGGATAAAGCAACATATAGTGCATTTCTTGCTAACTGGGGTCAGGTAATGTTCGTTCTTGGGGGTATTTCACTAATCGCAAGCATATTAATCCGGATTATTCATTCGGTGAAAGTAGGAAGTATAAAAGATTATAAGAAGAAATACGATTATTTAAGTACAAAAGAGTCAAAATGGCATTTGTATAGTGTATTGACATTTGCCGTTGCAATATTTTTGGTTATAAATGCTATTCAGGACTCAACTGTCGTTCAAAGTGTCTGGTGGTTCCTCATAAGGATGTTTATTGCAATGTGTATAAGTACACTTTTTGGTTATGTGGGGTACTTATTGCTGAAATTTTATTACCCAGGCAAACTTCAGAAAAAGCTGGATAAATACAGGTACATGCCAAGAATATCATCTGCAGGTAACGATATGCAATTATTAAGTGAGGACGAAGAGGATGTATACCTCGATGAAGGAATGCAAGCAGAAGAAAATATTTTTTCTATTGATTATGATGTTTGGGTAGATAATGAGACCAAAGAAATTAAAATTGAGAAGTATCCGGGACACCTGGAAGTCTTAAAATGTGGAACGTGTTCGTTCCAGACATTGAAACTCGATCATGAAGAAATCCTTCAACCTGCCACTGAAAATGAAGAAGGCGAACTACTTAAGCACTATGAATGTACTTATTGTAATTCAAAAAGAGTTACCAAACATAAAATTGCTAAATTAATACGTAGTGATGGTGAGTTTAAACTACCGGAAGATTATGTATTGAAAGGGGAAAGAAAGATTAAATCAATTATGGTAGAGATCATTTCCAACAAGGGTGAAAAGTTGGAATATTTTTTCCAGAACAAGGAAGAGGCTTCAAGGTTTCTGACAGAATTTGATTTTGATGTGGAGCCTGAATAACTACCGTTTGTAAAAATTATTAAAACGCCAGGGATTCCTGTACGTATTAATCTAGGGTAGGTGAATAAAAGAAGAAAAATATTATGAATAAGCTGGTGATATTGATTGTACTAATTTTGGGATCCCTTGCTGTGATTCCATTTGAGGGAACATCAGGAGATGACGAATATAATACAACCGACACCTTAAAACACTTGCGACCAGAAAAGAAGTATGTAAATGAAACGAAAATCATTAACGAACTAATTGATCGGTACCATTACAGAAAATTGGGGTTAAATGATTCACTTTCTTCTGTAATTCTTGATAACTACATCACATCACTTGATTATAACAAAACATTTTTTTTAAAAGAAGATATTGATTCTTTTGAGAAATACAGATTTAAACTGGACGATGCAATAAGGGCTGGGAATCTTGAAATTGCATTTGACATTTTCAATATATTTCAGGATAGGTTCTTCGAACGGATGATCTATGTTGATTCCACACTTATCAAGGGATTTGATTTTACGATTGATGAAAAAATTGAAACCAGCAGGGATGAAATCAGCTGGAAAATAAGTGAAGAAGAATTGAATGACATCTGGCGAAAATCACTTAAAAATCAGGTACTTAGCCTTACACTTTCAGGGAAAGAATATGATAAGAGTGTAAAGGTATTGGAAAAAAGGTACAAAACTTATCGTACGATTATCCGCCAATACAAGCCTTCAGACGTATATCAATATTTCATGAATGCATATACCGAGTCGTTTGATCCCCATACCAGTTATTTCAATCCTATGACGGCTGAGAATTTCGATATTGAAATGAACAGGTCGCTTGAGGGAATAGGCGCTACGCTTAGCAAAGATGGCGATTACACCATTGTGGTAAGGATCATACCGGGCGGGCCTGCATTTCGAAGCAACGAATTGCATAAAGATGATCGTATTGCAGGGGTAGGACAGGGTGAGGATGGTGAAATTGTAGATGTAGTTGGTTGGAGAAACGATGACGTTGTAAAACTTATTCGTGGTAAAAAGGGCACAGTGGTGAGATTATCAGTATTAAAAGCTGAAGAAGGTGCAAATGCCACGCTTAAAATTGTACGTCTCGAAAGGGATAAGATCAACCTTGAAGAGATGCGTGCAAGCAGCAAAGTTTATAAGATTGACCGAAGTGGAAAAACGTATTCAATGGGAGTAATTACAATCCCTGATTTCTATAATTCTGTTACCGTTGATGTTGAAAAATTGATTGTTACATTGAATGACGAAGGGATAGATGGAATGCTTATCGATTTGCGGCGCAATGGTGGAGGAGCCCTTAATGAAGCAATTGACTTAACAGGTTTATTTATTAGTGAAGGACCGGTAGTTCAGGTCCGTGATCGGTCAAATAAAATTGAGATAGGAAAAGATGACAAAAACAAGATTGCTTATGAAGGACCGCTTACTATTCTTATCAACCGTTCCAGCGCTTCAGCTTCAGAAATCTTTTCAGGGGCAATTCAGGACTATGATCGTGGTGTAATCCTTGGTGAGCAAACTTTTGGAAAAGGATCAGTGCAGTCCCTTATCGATCTTAATCGTGTCGTACGATTTACTGATAAAAAAAATAAAATGGGAAATGTGAAGATTACACTTTCCAAGTACTATCGTATTACAGGAAGCAGCACACAAAATATTGGAGTAACTCCTGATATAGCCCTACCATCGGCCTATAATCATAAAGAGTATGGGGAAAGTTCAATGCCTGCTGCACTACCATGGGACCAGATTGCTGCCACTTCATTTGATAAAACTGATTTAGTCAACGAAGAACTCCTGGATTTACTGAATAGTGAATACCTCTCTGATTTGAATTCAGACCCTGAATTAAAGAAACTTGTTTACGATATTGATAGAAGAAAGGAACTTAGAAAACAAACCACACTATCGCTGAATAAAGACGTTCGAGAACAGTTAATTGAACAGGAAAAGCAAAAGGAAAATGCGGTAAAAGAACTTAACCCGAAAGTTCTAAATGAAAATGAATCCTTTTCTATTGAAGGTGGAGATGGGAAAAACTTAATTTTTCCTGATGATCCTTATTTGAAAGAAAGCCTTCGGTTACTTGCCAAAATGGTGGATTATAAAATAGGATAGTCCGGCGTATATATTTGTTAATTATAACTAAAGCAACTCCTCTGATCTTTTGAAATAAATGTTTTTTGTATCTTGTATTTTATGTCAAGAAGAAGAACTTTTATTAGAAAATCAATTGTAACGCTGGCTGCCACTACATTTGGTCAAGTTACGTTTTCTGAAATTCCACAGTTAAAACTCAAAGAGAATATCCATCCTAAAAATGATGAGGAATTCTGGAAAGCTGTTAGAACAAAATTCCCACTTACAGATAAAAGGACCTATTTGAATAATGGTACCATTGGGCCCTCGCCATATCCTGTTCTGGATGCTGTCAGATCTAAAATGGAATATCTTAGTGAAATTGGAGAATACAAAGGGCAGGAGGATAGCCGTGAACCAATTGCCGGTCTACTCGGGGTTACGTCAGATGAAATTAGTCTTACACACAACACCACGGAGGGTATTAATATTGTTGCAGGGGGTTTACCACTGGGCAGGGGTGACGAAGTAATTATGACATCGCATGAGCACGTTGGAAATGCGCTGCCATGGCTAAATCAAAAAAAGTACAAAGCATTTAATATCAGGGTCTTTGCTCCGGGTCCAACAATGGATGATAATTTAAACTGTATCAATGATCTCATATCCCCTAAGACCAGAGTGATTGCCATTCCTCATATTACATGTACAACGGGGCACAAATTTCCTGTACAGGAGGTTGTGAAACTTGCAAAAGACAAAGGGATATGGACGTTTTTTGATGGTGCGCATGGCCCCGGATCCACCCAGCTGGATTTGCATTCGCTAGGTTGCGATTTCTATTCTTCCTGTGGTCATAAATGGTTACTTGGTCCTTCAGGAACAGGATTTTTGTATGTTAAAAAGGAATCATTGGAATTATTAAAACCAAACGCTGTTGGTGCCTATTCTGATAATGGCTGGGAAATATCCACAACTCGCCAGGAATTAACCGGGTATGTAAATACTGCCCACAGATTTGACTACGGTACGCAAAGTGCTCCGCTTTCAAACGGATTAAAAGCTGCTGTTGGGTTTATGGAAGAAATTGGAATGGATAAAATTGAACCCTATGTTAAATCATTAGCCACCGGTTTGTACAACCAATTGGTTGCTTTGGGAAGTAAGGTTGAAGTGCTGTCTCCTCCAGAAGAAGAGAGTAGAAGTTCGATGATCACTTTTAAAATACAGGGAGTAAATTATCGCGAATTTGGAAAACAGGCTTCAGAAAATAAATTCCGAATTCGACTTGTGCCTGAATCAGGATTGGAAGCCATTCGGATTTCCACGCATCTTTATAATAATGAAGATGAAATTAAAAAATTTGTTCAAATTGTAGCATCAGCTCTGGATTAAATTCAATATATTCATACATTAATACCAAAATTATTTTAAATGAAATTTGGACATGTAGCAATAACAGATCTTGATAAGTTGAATTTGCATCTGCCACCGGATCATCAGGACAATAAAAATATTCTGACTGGAAAGCCGGCAAAAAATAGAAACATATACCTGGGATGTTCAAAATGGGGTAGAAACGAGTGGGTTGGACTAATTTATCCAAAAGGGACCAAATCCGGGCAGTTTTTAGAAAATTATGTACAACATTTTAATGCTATCGAATTAAATGGTACTTTTTACCAGGTTCGAAAAGAAAATATTGCCAGTTGGAGTAATGTTCCCAATTCGGATTTTAAATATTGTCCCAAATTTTCACGTAGGATCAGCCATCTGAAACGTTTGAAAGATGTTGAGGAAAATACCAAATACTTTCTTGATGCAGTAATGGCCTTTGGTGAAACATTGGGAATGCCTTTTTTGCAAATGCCTGATAATTTTGCTCCAAAGTTTATTGACCGATTAACAAACTATCTGGATAGTTTACCCAAAGGATATTCAATTGCACTCGAACTCCGTCATACTGATTGGTTCAATGACACAGAAATATCAAAAGTACTTTATGGCAATCTTGAAAAAAACAATATTTCATTGATCATCACCGATACCGCAGGAAGACGGGATTGTATTCATCAGAGGATAACTACCAACAAAGTTTTTATTCGATTCATCGGATATGATTTACACGAAAGTGATTATCGGAGAATGGATGAGTGGGCCGATAAAATTAAATACTGGATAGAAAATGGTATCAGCGAAGTATATTTTTTTCTGCACCAGGAAAATGAGAAAAATACTGTAGTGAATGCAGCGTACATGGCAAAAAAAATAAATGAAGTATGTGGAGTTGATCTTAAGTTGCCCCGGTTTGTAAATTGACTTTTAGTATTAAGGTTGCATATTCTGTTTATATACTTACTGTACCTTATTTGCGAGGGTATCATTGTGCTTTAATATCAATGATCTTAGATAGGGACTGATATCACTCACCCCTTTAAATCCGGCTGCAATGGCGGCCTTCTCTTCCACCTCAAATGATATATCTGCACTTTTTGCAAAATGTTTGATATCCCGATATCCGCCAAGTGTAAAGATATCCCAAGAGGCGCCTTCAACTGTTGTAAAAATTAGATTCTCGGGTCTGTCAATTTTTGCTAAATAATCATTTTCCATTATGCGCTGATTCAACAATTCTTTTTGTTTTCCCGCTAAGGCCACAAACATTTCAACATGAAAGTAGTTGTTGGATTCTAAAATGTCTGAGACGAGATCATAGTTACTCCCTGTCACCACCAGGTTTTCATGAAATGCTATCAAATCATAAAATTCATTTCCATACTCAGGGGTAAAAATCTTTGATAGTTCGCCATTAGTTGAATAGTATTCAGATTGATTGTTGATGAATTCGATCACCATCAAATCCCAGTGATCACCCTGACTATGCCGGATAATAAAAGGTTTTTCACCCGCTGTATTTTTATAATTCTCAGAATTCACCTTTAGCAAGTCAATCAACTCTGTCAATTTTCCTGGTGCAGCCCTAAACAATGATACTTTGTAAGTATTCTGGGCACTTGCCAGGAGACCTATAAAAACAAGAATGACAATCAAATACAATCGTGTAATTTTCATGGTAGTGATTTTTTTATAAAACATTAACAATTTTCTACGTATAAAGTATATCCAGCTAGGTTTCTTTTTTTCTTTTTTTAAATATCGTAATAATAAAACAATGAAAAAGTATATACATAACGGTTTGATAATATTTGTTCTCTTTATTGCCGCTCAAACTACGTATGGCCAATCCAGTGTAAGTGCAAAGGATATTCTCAATGACGTCAGAGATGGGAAAGATATAACCTTCAAAAATGTAAGGATTGTAGGCGATCTTGGCTTAACCTATTATTTTGAGAAAAAGCATAAAGAAAAGTACTCAGGGAAAAAAAGCTGGTTTGGAAACGATAACAATGTTGTTGAAGAGATTGTAAACAGCAGGATAATATTTGAAAATTGCACATTTGAAGGGAAATCGGCATTTAAATATTCCGATTTTGATGGAAAAGCTGATTTTTGGGAATCCACCTTTAATGAGGAAGCACTATTCAAATATGCAAAATTCAGGGAATCTGCAGATTTTGGTGGTGCTTTTTTTGATGATGATGCAAATTTTAAATATGCTAAATTTCGAAGGGGACTCAATTTTTCATATACCACATTTGATAGGGATTTAAACATAAAGTATGCAAAAATTGATGGTGATTTCTCATCCTCTAAAATGAAAGTGAGAGACGATCTGGACGTCAAATACGCCAAGGTTAATGGTGAAAGTTTCTCTAAAATACTTATTGAGCGAGGATTTACGGGGGTAAGCTAAAGAATGGATTTCAGATTATTGATTTGGGATCCTTAGTACAAAGGATCAACACGGACCACCTAAAAGTTAATTTAGCAAATCAGACTATTCCTCAGATGAAAATTTACAGTTCCGAAACTCCCCCTTACTTAAAAGGGGGATTGAGGGGGTTGTTATAAGATATTCATAGATTATGTTGAAAACTATTTACATTCTCTTGTAAAGTCAACAACCAATATTGAATTGTCTTCTTTTGAGTCTTTAATTGCCTTTTCAATAACCAGTAAAGCCAGGCTTTCATCCTGAATATTTTTCAAAGGGCTTTCGCTAAACCCGGGATCATAATTTTTCTTTATCCATTTTCTGGCATCTTTTTGAAGCCTTGAATATTTACCGGATTTTACACAACATGTGATTGAAAAGGGTTCTTTGCTTACAATTCTCATGTCGACTCCATCTACTTTTGCATGTGTGTCTATCCAGATGTACCATATTTCATCCTGAACTGGCTTATTTGTGATGCCTTCACTGAAATATGTAACCAGAGAAAGAAAAAGTAATGCTCCAAGCATGGTCTAAAATTAAATTCTATACAATATTATGGAAGTCGCTGCATTTTTTGCTTCAAATACCGGTGAAATGATAAGAACAAATGCAAATCATCTTCGGATGATTGCATTAATCGTTCCATCATTCTTCTGTAAAGGTTCTGATTTTTCGAGACCTCAATATAATGTAGTAGTTCCGAAGCCCTTGATTTAAGTACTTTTTGTTCCGGTGGTTTGGAGCTTTTTGGGTTGGAGCTATTTGTTTCCGGTGTGTTTGAAAATATGTAAGCATAAATCATCACACTTTGTGCAAGGTTTACAGATGGATAAGAACCAGACATGGGAATTGTACTTCTTAAGTCACAAAGTGCTAATTCATCGCCTTCGAGCCCGTGGCCCTCACGCCCAAATACAAGGGCAACATTTTTGATTGTAGTGCCTTTTGACTTCAGTATGTTTTTTGATTGTTCTGGAGAATGGTAGTCGTGCCAGACAGTACGATTTTTTGCTGTTGTCGCGATTGAGAAATCAATGTCTGAGAGTGCATCATCAAGTGAGTAATAAATTTGCGCACTTTCAAGAATGTCATGGGAACCATAGGCGAGCTTCCTGGCTTCTTCAGACAGGTGGTCACATGGATTTACAAGTCGTAATGAACGAAACCCCATTGTTTTAATTGCCCTCGCCGCAGATCCGATATTACCGGGAGTTGACGGGTGCATTAATATAAAGTTTATATTCATTGGGGTTGAATGATATTATTGATCAATATAAAACAAAGTTTTACATTGCAAGGTAGTGAAAACCCAAAATGATGGATCAAACAAAAGCTAACATTTCTACAAGAATAATTATTTTCATTTTCATTTATTTAACCACAATTACTTACTGTTTTTCTCAAAATCAACCCACCGACAGCGGGAAACTGGTAATTGTGGGTGGAGCAATGCACGACCCTGCGATTTTCCAGCGGTTTATGGAACTTGCCGGCGGCACCGAAGCTTCGATTGTTGTTATCCCCACCGCGATGTCTGATGAGGTTACAGATGAGATGGTCAGCCGGGTAATTGAAATGATGAAGGATCTGGGAGTAATTAATATTACAGCTCTGCATACCAAGAGTAGGGAGGAAGCTAACAGTAAGGACTTTTTTCAACCGATACTTAATGCTGATGGAGTTTGGTTTACCGGAGGAAGGCAATGGAGGATTGCTGATTCATACCTGGAAACCGGAACCCAAACGGCTCTTGAGGAGCTTTTGAAGAGAGGAGGAGTAATTGGTGGCAGTTCAGCCGGGGCAACCATACTGGGGAGCTATCTTGCACGGGGTGATACCAAAACAAATACAATTATGATGGGCGATCATGAGGAAGGATTCGGCTTTCTCCCTGGTGTTGCCATTGATCAGCACTTATTAAAAAGAAACCGCCAATTTGACTTAATAGAGATTATAAAATCCAAACCGGAATTACTTGGAATTGGAATTGATGAAAACACGGCGATTGTGGTTGAGGGAAATACATTTAAAGTAATGGGAAATGGATATGTGGCCATTTACGATTCTCAAACATGGGATATGAATGCGCTGGTAAATGATGGTAAATTTTTTCTGCTGTCAGCAGGAGATCAATACAATTGGACAGAGCGAAAAGTGGTAAAATGGGCTGGCAATGGCAGGGATATATTTAGTGAAAGATAGGATAATAGACACCATATTTCAGGTTAGTGATATATGTTGCATGATATGATTTTTTTATTCCATATTTGCAATAAAACAATTTATTTAACATGAAAAAACTGATTCTTTTTATTCTTTTTGGCACTCTTATTTCCTATGCTTCTCACGCCCAGGAACTTGGAGTTCGATTTGGTGATACTGTTGGCGGAAATGTTGCCATTGATGGAGTATTTGCTTTTAAATCGAGCCGTATCCACGCTGATGTTTCTTTTGGAAGCGGCGTAGGCGTAGTTGCAATTTATGATTTTATTGTCAAACCAATCAGCGGTGAAGCATTCAACTGGTACCTTGGAGTTGGTGCATCAGCATTCCTTGGAGATCCCTTTCAACTGGGTATCCCGGGTGAACTTGGTTTGGAATACCGATTCGACTTTCCCCTGGTAATCGGGGCTGACTGGCGACCTACTTTGATTATCATTGAAACCACAGATTTTAAATTTGACAGGTTCGGATTGAACGTGCGCTGGAATTTTGGCGGTTAGTAATTAATTAACTATTGCATAAAAATGCCGATTTGCTTTGGAATAAGGTGAATCGGCATTTTCTTTTATTAGGATAACGGCATAATATTTACAAATAAAATTAAGCATTGAGATTGAATGTTTAAAACAACTTATCTTCGCAGTTTCACATATTAATCCGTCCTATGAAAGTTGATACCATGCGCAAAATTGATCGGTGGGTTGGGGTTCCGATCACCATGGTATTATCGGTATTGCTGTGGGTTAAAAAAGTATTCCTTTTACAACGGAGGAAAAAACCAAATATTTCAAAAACCCTGTTTATTGAACTTTCCGAAATGGGAAGTGCCATCATTGTGGACCCTGCCATGCGCAAGCTTCACGAGGAATCAAATTGCGAGCTTTTTTTCGCGATTTTTGACGAAAACTACAAAAGCCTGAAGTTGCTCAATACAGTAAGCGAGGAAAATATATTCAAAATGAATGCGACGGGGCTTATCCGACTTTCACTTGATGTTATCCGGTTTATATTCTGGTGCCGCAGGAAGGGGATTACCGCAGTCATTGACCTTGAATTGTTCTCCAGGTTCACCGCAATTCTTGCTGCCCTGAGTGGTGCAGGTACGCGGGTTGGTTTTGTCAGTTTTCACGATGAAGGTCTGTACAGGGGAAGCATTATCAATCATAAAGTTCGCTATAATGCACACGTCCACATTGCTGTAAATTTCATGTCGTTGGTTCATACGGCATTGGGCATGCATGACACTCCTTATCCTACTACTGAATGCAATTTTGATTCGATAAAATTGGAAAAAGCAGTAATTGAGGAAGAAATGAAAGACAACGTAAGGAAGAAGATCCTCAGCCTTTATCCCTCCTGGGAAAATGAACCACTTATTCTTATAAATGCAAATGCATCCGATCTGCTCCCACAAAGAAGATGGTTACCCGAAAATTTTGCGAAAGTTTCTGAGCAAATAATTAATAAGTATCCCGGTTACCTGCTTATAGCTACCGGGGCTCCTTCAGAACATGAATATGTTCAGGATGTGGTTGATCGAGTCGGATCTGAAAGGATTGTAAACTCAGCGGGATTATTTGAATTTGAGGAACTTGCACCTCTTTATAGTATTTCAAAACTGATGTTAACCAATGATTCAGGACCGGCACATTTTGCATCAGTTACGGATTTAAAAGTTTTTGTTCTATTTGGTCCTGAAACCCCGGCGTTGTATTTACCTCTTGGAAATGCGGAAGCAATTTACCTTGGTTTACCTTGTTCCCCATGCGTAAGTGCGGCCAACCACCGGAAAACAACATGTGAAACCCGCCCTTGTATCACAGGAATTCCACCAGATCTTGTTTTCAATAAGATAGCTGGATTCTTAGAAGCAAATGCTTAAGGATATTTATAAAGGACCTATTCTATTTTCAACAGGTAGTTATTTTTGAGAGTTGATTCCCTTGTTTTCATATTGATAAATTCAGGTGTAAGAGTTGTTACATGGAAATCAGGGAATACTTTAATGATTTCGAAAGATATATTTAATCGTTGGATTGTTTCAATTCCCCTATCATCGCAAAAGACATATTTACCATTTAAATCGTGTGATTGAAGATTATTCCTCCAGAATACAGGCACCGTTTCATGCAAATAAAAATCTGTAACCCATTCATTGCGATCGAGGCAAACAAGCTGGTCGGTTGGAATTCCTTTAGTCTTCAAATAAATAGCCACTTCACTTTCGGACTGGTATTTCATCAACTCAGGATAAAAATCCCGATTCATATAATACATCACCAGCAGGACGGACAGTGCAGGTGGAAAGATAACTTTGTTGATAATGCTGGTATTTGACATATAAATGACGATTATCAACCCTATGGTTAATAACATAATTCCCAATGTATCGATCGAAGGGATGTGGTTTGAGAAATAAAGATGCAGGACAAACGCAATTAATATCAGGAGGGATGTTACTACTATGTGTACCCGGTTAAATATTCTACTAAATTTTTTATTTGCGATACTGTTCAGTAGTTCATGTGAGGTGAAGATTGCAACCAGCGGGAAGAGAGGAACTATGTAATGCGGAAGTTGAAACTTAGAAATTGAAAAAATCAGAACAAGAAATACAAATCCAAAGTATGTATAGGATTCATTGGTATTTGTTTGTTGAATTAATTGTTTTGTCTTTTTATAAAATGCAAAATATGCAAGGAACGCCCATGGGGCGAATGCCCAAAGCAAGGTATGCAGGAAAAAAAATGGATCTCCCTGGCCTTTTATTGGTCCACTATTGGTAAATCGCCCCCATTGACTGTCCCACAAAAAAAATTTTATTCCTGATACTCCCTTTTCACCAAAAACCATTTTTTCGGGTTGAGCATCAAACTGATAGTAATAACTAATAAGGACCGGTAAAATTGAAAGCATGGCTATCAATCCAGCCATGATCCATTGCCAGTGAAATATCTCTTTCCAATTTCTTTGATACACAAGGTTGAATAGTACCGCGGCACCAACAGGAATTATTGTAAAGAGTCCTTTGGTCATTAATAAACAACCAAGTCCTACACTTCCCAAGATCAATCGATACCATTTTTTATCTTCCAGGTAGGATGCAAAATAATAAATGGCAAATATTGTTTCAGCCAGTAAGAAAGGCTCAGCCCTTACATCATTATTCGATAGAATTAGATGCAGTGAAGTTACCAGGATGAGAACAGCTATATATCCGGTCCTTGATGAATAAAATCGTTTCCCGAATTTATAAGTATATAATAGGCCACCAAGAGTAAAGATTAATGCAGGCAGTTTGTACGCAACATTGTTAATCCCAACTATTTTAAGGGATATCGCAGTTATCCAAAATGGAAAGTGAGGTTTATCCAGCCAATCAAGCCCACGAGCTGTGATTTCAAGAAAATTATTTCTGTCTAGCATTTCCATTGAAATGATGGCATACGTAGCGGCATCAGGCTCCATGATATTAACAAACAGTCCTCCCCCGTAAACAATTAAAGAAATACCCATTGTGATATTCCACAAATTTGAATTGATTTCTTCGGGATTGCTCAAGAGATTATTCACAGCAGGGGCAAATATACAAACATGCCAGACTTGGCATGTGCCCCTGGGGTCCAGCACAAAGTGGATCAGCAGGTGCCATCATTGAAGGCGAAGGATGTAATCCGTCTGTTAATGGAACTGTGATCTTTTTACAGGTAAATGATATTGAAAGTACACTTGAAAGGATGAATACAAATGGAGGCAGTACTGTACTACCCAAAACCTCCATTGGTGAACACGGACATTTTGCACAATTCAATGATACGGAAGGGAAAAAATTTGCCTTGCATAGCGACTAAGCTCAGTTCTATTTTATCCTTCATCATTTCTACATCCGCAGCCGATTGGTTGTTGATGGCCTTGTCGTAGTTTCCAGTATAGCTTAAGGTATAATCCATACCATTGTTCAGCTTCCAACTATTGTTAGTAAAAAGTTAAAATTTACACAATTTTAAGTACATTTATTGTTAAGAAAATAAAACGAAAAGACCTTATGAAAACCCCGAAAGACAAATCAAGAAGATCATTTATTAAGAAGGTGGCCGGTACAGCCATTGCTACTTCAGGACTTGGCATGATGGCCTATCAATCCAAAGCATCAACAATAATCCAACCTGAAAAGTTCAATTTTTCTGCCAACGATAAAGTCAGGGTTGCTACCATCGGGATGGGTATAATGGGTTTCAATAACACCCAAACTACAATACAGATTCCAGGTGTTGAATTAGCAGCCGTATGTGATCTTTATGATGGTCATCTCGCTCGGGCGATGGAAGATTATGGTAAGGATATATTTACAACAAGAAACTATAAGGAAATCCTGGACCGCAAAGATATTGATGCCGTGATTATTGCTACCCCTGATCACTGGCACGATCATATATCGATCGAAGCAATGAATAAAGGAAAAGCTGTCTATTGTGAAAAACCAATGGTCCATCATATCTCGGAAGGTAAGGCAGTTATAAAAGCCCAAAAAGACACAAACTCAGTTTTTCAGGTAGGGAGCCAGCGTGTTAGCTCAATCGTTTATAAGAAAGCCGCTGAAGTATATAAATCAGGTGCAATAGGCCAGTTGATAATGGTTGAGACCTACAATGACAGGCATTCATCCAATGGAGCATGGCAATATTCTATCCCTACAGATGCATCAGAGAAAACAATGGATTGGAAGGCATTTCTTGGAGATGCCCCAAAACACGAATTTGATCCTGTACGTTTTTTCAGGTGGAGAAATTACCAGGATTATGGTACAGGAGTTGCAGGTGATTTATTTGTTCATTTGTTTTCAGGTCTTCATGTAGTTTTGGATACGCTGGGGCCTGAAAAAATATATGCTGCCGGCGGATTACGTTATTGGAAAGATGGCAGGGATGTTCCGGATGTAATGCTTGCAATAGTTAATTATCCCCAGACTTCTTCACATGCGGCATTTGACCTTCAGATCAGGGTGAATTTTGTAGATGGTGGGGGAGGAGGATCACTTCTCAAACTTGTTGGCTCTGAAGGTACTATGGTTATTCGTGGAAATACCATCAAAGTAACTTCAAATAAACTACCCTACGAACCTGGTTATGGGGGTTGGGATACATACGAAACATTCTCAGCAAGTCAGCAGGAAAGTTTTAGAAAATGGTATAATAATAAATATCCAGCTAACAATCATAAAATGAACGATCCGGGTGAGTTGGTTTACAAAGCACCTCGGGGATATGATTCAAATATTGCCCACCACACAACATTTTACAATGCGATACGCAACGGTACACCTATCGTTGAAGATGCAAGTTTCGGTTTAAGAACAGCAGGCCCATCATTGGCAACTAATGTCAGCTACTTTGAGAAGCGGGTTGCTCTATGGGATCCAAAAACGATGGAATTGAGTTAGAATATTTTGATTAAATGAATTTTCTAATGTAATTACAGGTTAGTAGTCTGACAATGTAATTATAATTTATGAGTGATCCCCGGGTACGGCCAAGAGTAAAAAAGTTCTCTAACCAAACAGTGGAAACATTGATTCAGAGGTTTCAACAGTCGTTCGATGATTCTTCCAACCAATTTAATGGAACGGTTATACAACATCATGTAATTGTAAAAATACCCGCTGAAGAGCAACATTACTGGTCACCTGAACTTCATTTGTCCATTGAAGAAAACGACAGGGATAAAGCAGAGGGTGCAACACTGATCCGCGGCAATATAGGACCCAAATCCACTGTCTGGACAATGTTTATGTTTTTTTATGTGGTTGTAGGCGTTCTTGGAATGTTCGGAGGTATGGTCGGCCTTTCGCAGTGGACACTCGACAAAAATCCCTGGGGGTTCTGGTTCCTGCTTGCTGCCCTGATAATAATTATGATCGTATATATTTCAGCAAGGATTGGCAGGAATATGGGGCAGGAGCAGATGCATCAGCTAATTCAATTCCTTGACGAACTAATAAATTGATTATTATCGTTCATGAATTCAATTGCACGCATACCACTTACGGATAAAAAGAGAGTTGTTATCATTGGTGGAGGTTTCGCAGGGTTAAAACTTGCCAGGACTCTATCTTCCAGGTATTTTCAGGTTGTATTAATAGACAAAAATAATTTCCATCAATTCCAGCCACTTCTTTACCAGGTTGCAACATCAGGACTTGAACCGTCAGCTATAGCCTTTCCTTTGCGTAAGATATTTCAAAACCGGGATCATGTACATTTCAGGGTTGCAGAACTAATATCCATTGAATATGGCATTAGTTGCATAAGTACATCTATAGGAACAATAAAATACGATTATCTTGTCCTGGCTTCCGGAGCAAATACAAATTATTTTGGAAATAAAGAGATTCGAAAGTACGCATTGTCAATGAAGTCTGTAAGCGATGCCATTTACATTCGAAATATTATTCTTGAAAATTATGAAAAGGCATTAAGCGCTTCCAATGATGAAGAAGAGGGCTTTATGAATATCGTAATCGTTGGTGGTGGACCTACCGGTGTTGAACTTGCTGGTGCATTAGCAGAAATGCGAAAGTATATTTTACCCAAAGATTACCCTGAACTGGATTTTGAAAAAATGAATATTTACCTGATGGAGGGATCATCAAGATTGGTTGGTTCTATGTCAGAATATGCTTCAACGAAAGTTCAGAAGTTTCTTGAGTCTATGGGGGTACAAGTTTTCGCTAACGCAATTGTAAAAAACTATGACGGCAAGGTTGTTTTAATGGAAGATGGAGAAATACACAATACAGCAACACTATTGTGGGCTGCCGGTATTACTGTGAATCCAATTAAAGGCTTGCCTGGCAAATGTTATGGAAGGGGAGGACGTGTGCTGGTAAACCAGGAGAATAAGATGTTGACGATGAGCAATATTTATGCAATAGGAGATATTGCCATGATGGTTTCCAATGAATATCAGGACGGTCATCCCCAGGTTGCACAGCCGGCAATACAGCAGGGGAAACACCTTGCAATAAACCTCAGAAGAATACAGGAAGGTAAACCACTAATTCCATTTCAATATTCTGATAAAGGAGCCCTGGCCACTATTGGCAGAAACAAAGCGGTTGCAGATTTAAGTTTTGGAAAATTTAGTGGTTTCGTTGCCTGGATGTTGTGGTTATTTGTGCACCTCATGTCGCTTGTGGGTAAAAAGAACCGGTTATTTGTATTTTTCAGCTGGGCTTTCAGCTATTTTACCTACGATAAATCTTTCAGATTATTGATAAGACCCAAACAGGTAAAAGCTGATAACTAGCAAGTCTGTTAATTTTTAATGGGTGTTATCATTATATGCGCCCTGTGGGT